>JAHEEY010000318.1 GCA_024640485.1 Chloroflexota bacterium
TTTATCTCTACAACTCCGAGGGTGTTCTGGTAGCCGCCAATGATGATGACGGAGTTAGCTATGACTCTTACCTGACTCATACCAACACCATCAGCGGTACCGACTATTATATCGCGGTGACCTCTTACTCCGGATACGGCAGCCTGGACTCTTACTATGACATGAATGTCCAATGCGCCGGCAGCGGTGCCGGCGGGGTCAGCGGCGGTACCGGGGCGGCAGCGCCGGATGAGAACACCTGGACGGTGATGCTGTACCTGAATGCCGAAGATGCCGGCTTCGAACAAATCCTGACCAAGTACCGGACCGACATTGAGGCGTTTATCGGCAGCAAGAGCAGCTTCCTCAACGTGGTTGTCCTGTATGATGGCCCGGGCAATGGGGATACCGTCCGTTATCTGGTGCAGCCGAACGGCAGTTACACCTTGGGCAGCAACAAATGGAACAGGGGGGAACTCAACATGGGGCACCCCGACACCCTGGCCAACTTCGTCAGCTGGGCGATGGACCAATATCCTGCCGAGAACTACTACCTGGCTATCGACGACCACGGGGATGGGGTTTACGGCATCAGTGTGGATTCCACCTCCGGCAACGATATCCTCACCGCCACCGACGTCTACTCCGCCCTGAAGAGCGCCACCCACAACGGCGATCCCAACCGGAAGATCGATATCTTCGACTATGAGGCATGCTTGATGGGGTTGGCAGAGAATGCTTATGATGTCCGCAATTGGGTAGATTACGTCGTCTTCTTCGAACAGATCAGCTGGGGATTGGACACCTACCCGCAGTACTTCAAAGATCTTTCCGCAAATGATTCGCCGATCATCGTGGGCCAGCGGATCATCGACCGCTACTACGACTCCGCCATTAATGCCGGCGGCAAGGGATACCCCCACACCATCTCCCTGATCAGCACCAGCCAGATGGCAGGCGTGCAGCAGGCAGTCTCTAATTTGGCCACCAACCTGATGTCGACCACGGCTCAATCTCAGATCAATAGTGCTCGGGACAACTCCCAGGCGTTCGCCAATGATCTGGATGCTACCAATCCCGCCCGGGCGGAATACATCGACCTGTGGGATTTGGCCAACAATTTGAACAGCCTGGCGCCCAGCCAGGCCGCAGCGGTGAGAAACGCGGTGGACGCGGCCGTGGTCGCAGAACGGCACGCCAGCGGCGGTGCCGAAGGCTACCTGTGGGATCACAGCGGCGTTCACGGACTGTCTATCTACTATCCCACATCCAAATCATCCAATGCTTTTGGCGGCTACCCCACTCTCTACCAGATGAGCCGGGACGGCAGCTGGGATGAATTCCTCAATTGGGTGCTGCCGGCAGGCGGCAGGCGGGGGATGCCTATGTCTCGTTCAGAAGATAAGCTGCTGTCTGGTGATGCCTTTGTCTTTAAGTATGTCTATCTGCCGGCTATCCTGAAAAAATAGGAGCAGCTCCCTTACCAAAGCTGTAATCAGCGAAACGCTTTGGATAAAGAATCGGTCCAATAGGCTGCAGTCAGGCCCAAGCGTCCTGACTGCAGCATCTATCTTTTGGGAATGTGAAGATCATGTCTAAGAAACTTGAAAATATCGCCGCCTACATCCCGCCAGCAATTGTCCGCAGCGTGCTGCAAGAGCGTGCGCCGACCGCGCCTCAAATTGCATCCGGGCGGCGCTTTCCAGCAGCAATCTTGTTCGCTGACGTATCCGGCTTTACCCCGCTAACTGAAGCGCTGTCTCAAAAAGGCGCCGAAGGGCCGGAAGAGCTGACCCGGCTGCTCAATGGGTATTTCAGCCGCATGATCGACCTCATCGATGGCCAAGGGGGTGATGTGGTCAAGTTCAGCGGCGACGCGCTGACAGCCGTCTTTCCATCCGACTCAGCAGCATTAGGGGATGCGGCCCGGCGAGCAGTGCAGGCAGCGGAAGCGATGCAGGCAGCTATGGTTGAATTCGAGACCCTGGGCACCAGTGTCGGCCCAGTAGCCCTGGGGATGAAGATCGGCATCGGTGCCGGGGAGATTTTGGCCGCCACTGTCGGCGGTGTTGAGGGGCATTGGGAATATGTGATCGCCGGCGACCCGCTGCGACAGGTGGCGGAAGCCGAGCATCATGCGGAAATGGGGCAGATCATCCTCAGCCCAGAAGCCAAAGCGCTGATCACCCCCCACCCTGTCCCTTCCCTGCCGGCGCCTAAACCAGAATGGGATAAAGCGGCCAATCCTGATGCGATCCAGGAAGTGCTGCGCTGTTTTGTCCCCGGCGCGGTCATCCCTTGGATGGGTAAATCACTGCAGGAATGGCTGGCGGTGCTGCGCCCCATGAGCGTGCTGTTCATCGGCATCACCAGCCGCAACCGTGAAGACGATGATACGGTCAGCCAGCTGGATCGGGCCATGCGAGCCGCCCAAGAGGTGGTCAACCAGTATGAAGGCAGTATCAACAAAATGGCGGTAGATGACAAAGGGACTATCATGGTCGCCCTCTTCGGGGCACCCCCCTATGCTCATGAAGATGACCCGGAGCGAGCGCTGCGCTGCGCCATGGCGCTGCAGGAAATGGCGCCCTCCTTGAATCTGGAATTGGCCATCGGGGTGACCACCGGCCGTGTTTTCGCGGGGCCGGTGGGCAGCTCAACCCGGCGGGAATACACGGTCATGGGCGATACGGTCAACCTGGCGGCTCGCCTGATGGTCTTGGCTGGGCCTGGACAGATCCGATGCGATTACCAGAGCTATTACTGGGCCCGGGGGCATCTCGGCTTCGAAGCTCTGGATCCAGTCAGCCTCAAGGGAAAGGCTGGCCTAATCCGAGTTTATCGTCCCACCGGCCAGCTCAAGTCTGCGGAATACAAACGAGCCAGCGGCGCTCTGGTGGGCCGGCAGACAGAGATGTCACAGCTGCAAGACGCGCTCAGCCAGATCGCCTCCGGGGACAGCCGGACCCGCTGCATCTTGGTCGAAGGAGAGGCCGGCATCGGCAAGTCGCGACTGGTAGAAGAATTGACCGTTCGCACCCAAGCCCAAGGGATCATCAGCTTCACCGGCAGCGGACGCAGTATCGAGCAGCAGACCCCTTACCGCGCCTGGCGCGACATTTTCAGCAGCTTTCTGGATATTGACGATATTGACGATCCGGAGGAGCGCCGGCGGCGGGTAGAAGCGCACATCGATGACCAGATCCCCCATCTGAGCCAACGCCATCCCCTATTAAATGACCTCCTCCATTTAGGCTTCCCGGAAAGCGCGCTGACCGCATCGATGGAGACCCATCTCCGTCATGAGAGTCTGACTTCACTGCTGCTGGCGATGCTTACCAGTTGGGCAGCGGAAAATCCGCTGGTCTTGATCTTGGAAGATGCCCACTGGCTTGATTCTCTATCCTGGGATCTGGCGCTGCAGGCGGTTCGCACCCTGGCAGTTGCCGGCGTCCCGATGTTGACGATCGTGGTCATGCGCCCGATGGACCAGGAACTGAACCGAACCGAACCGGCAGCATTGGCCCGGATGGACACCACCCAACGGATTTCGCTGTCATCTTTATCACCGGCGGAGACCCTGACATTGGCGGCGCATCGCCTCAACTTGACCGGGCCGCTTCCCCAGGAAATCGCCGAGCTGGTCAGCCAGCGCGCCTCAGGCAACCCTTTCTTCGCTGAGGAATTGGTCTACTCCCTGCGGGACAACGGCCATATCAGCGTCATTACGGAAGGGAGTGAATCCCGCTGTATTATCAATGCGGATTTGGGCCGGATAGCCCAGAGTCTGCCCAGTACTGTGGAAGGGCTGGTCCTCTCCCGCATCGACCGGTTATCGCCTGAAGAGCAGCTGACCTTGAAGGTGGCGGCGGTCATCGGGCGCACCTTTGTCTATTCCGTCCTTCACGAGACCCTGGGCGAGCATATGGAGCTGACCCAGAGGCTGCTTAATGGCTATTTGGAAGACCTGGACCAGCTGGATCTGACCCCGTTGGAGGCGCCAGAGCCGGAACTCTCCTACATTTTTAAACACATCATCACCCAGGAAGTAGCGTATGAAACGCTGCTTTTCGCCCAGCGCCGGCAGCTGCACCGGTCGGTAGCGGAATGGTACCAGCGGCGATTTGGCCATGAGCTGCCGCTGCCCGAGAGTGGCCGGCAGGAATCGCCGCTCTCTCTCTTCTACCCGCTGCTGGTCTACCATTGGCATCGAGCGGAAGAGCGGGAACAGGAACGAATCTTCGCCAAGCTGGCCGCCGAGTCGGCAGCCGCCCAATTCGCCAATGTGGAGGCGATCGGCTATTTCAACCGGGCTCTAGAATTGGCCCCCAAAGAGGATTTAAGCCTTCGGTACGCGCTCATTACAGGCCGTGAGAAAGTATACGATTTGATGGGCAATCGGGAGTCCCAGGCGCGCGATCTGGAACTGCTGCATGATCTGTCATCAAGACTGCAGGATGATAAACGAACTGCCCAGGTCGCCTTGCGCCAGGCAAATTATCAGGAAGAGATCAGCGACTACTCTGCAGCTTTATCATCGACACAACAATCGATCGATCTGGCAGCGGCGGCTGAAGCGCCGGCGGCTGAAGCGGAAGGATACATCAGCAAAGGCAGAATCCTATGGCGCCAGGGCGAATACGAGGCTGCCAAAGGCAGCTTGAACCAGGCGCTTGAGAAGGGTCATCACAAAGCGGATTGCCTGTACTATCTGGGCCAGGCATCCCATTACCAAAACAACTACCCGGAAGCCCAGCAATTCTACCGGCAGGCGATCGAGCTGTATCGTCAAGAGGGACATCGCCAGGGCGAAGCGGACACGTTAACGGTATTGGGCACAACCCAATACGAGCAGGGAGATATCGCCGCGGCACGGGAGTATTACCAGCAGGTATTGGCTATATTCAGAGCTACCGGCGACCGCCGCGGTGAGAGCACGATTCTCAACAATCTCGGCATCGTCGCCTGTGATTTGGGCGACTTCGCCAGCGCCCGTGAGTACAACCAGCAGGCAATGACCCTCTATCTAGCCACAGCTGACCGCATAGGTGAAGCTGCCAGCCTTGTTAATCTGGGGCTGGTGCTGCACCTGCTGGGCGAAAATGAAGCCGCCCGGCAGCGATGTTCTCAGGCGTTGTCGATTCAGAAAGAGATCGGCGATCGACGGGGTCAAGGATTCAGCCTGACTTATCTGGGCCATGCCTTGTCATCGCTTGGAGAATTAGAGGCTGCCGCCGAAGCGTATGATCAGGCGATGCGGCTGCGGCGAGAACTAGGTCAGGAGACGCTGGCTATCGACGATGTGGCTGGTTTAGCCCGTGTGGCCCTAGCGCAAGGCGATCTTGAAAAGGCTGCCGCCCTGTGCGGTGAGGTTCTGGCGTGGTTTGACGAGCACGGCAGTGCCGGCATCGAGTACCCTCTGCTGGCTAAACTCAGCTGCTACCGGGTGCTAATGGCTCAGGCGGATGGGAATGAAGGGATACGCCAACAGGCCGAGACATTGCTGGCCCAGACCCATGAAGCGCTGCAGGAGCAAGCTGCCGGCATCAGCGATCCGGCTTTGCGGGCGACATTCCTGGAAAATGTGTCCACAAATCAGGAGATCATCCGTGAATGGGAATCGAGGGACCATTCACAATAGACGCCGCCCCCCACCCTGCCGGTGGTACTGACAATAGGTGGCGTTTCGCATAGAAATCACCAACCGTTATTTAGCACATCCCGAAATAGATAAACTCCCCATGGCGCGCCTAATACCGCCGTCTATTCAGC
>JAHEEY010000319.1 GCA_024640485.1 Chloroflexota bacterium
GTTCATACCCCTGATCGCTGGGCTCATAAAACATCTTGCCCTGCAGGGCATCGGGCAGATACTGCTGCGCCACCCAGTGGTCCCGGTACGCATGGGGGTACATATACCCTTCGCCGTGGCCAAATCCCTCTTTGTCCCGGCTGCCATCCCGCAGGTGATTGGGCACATCCGATTCCTGCTCTTTTTCAACTGCCGCCAGGGCGTCAAAGAAAGCCATGGTGGAGTTTGACTTGGGGCAGGTTGCCAGATACAGCGCTGCCTGGGACAGCGGGAAACGCCCTTCCGGCATGCCGATGCGCTCGAATGACTCCCAGCAGCTGATCACCACCTGCACCGCCTGGGGATCGGCCAGCCCGACATCTTCGCCAGCCAGGATAGTCATCCGCCGGAAGATGAAGCGGGGGTCTTCGCCGGCGTAGATCATCTTGGCCATCCAATAGAGGGCCGCGTCAGGATCGGAACCGCGCAAGCTTTTGATGAAAGCTGAGATGGTATCGTAATGGGTGTCGCCATCTTTGTCGTACAAGACAGCCCGCCGCTGGATCGACTCCTCGGCGACAGCTAAATCAACCACGATCTGTCCATTCTCATCTGGCGAAGTGGTCTCAACCGCCAGCTCCAGGGCGTTAAGAACGCCGCGAGCATCGCCATTAGCCACATCGACCAGATGGTCCAGGGCGTCAGGCTGGATGTCCACCTTCAAGGCACCGTATCCCCGCTCTGGGTCGGCCAGCGCCTGCTGCGCCACCTGCACCAGATCTTCCCGGGTCAGCGACTGCAGCTGGAAGATCCGGCTGCGGCTGACCAGCGCCTTGTTCACTTCGAAATACGGGTTTTCGGTTGTGGCCCCGATCAGGATGATGGTGCCGTTTTCCACATGGGGCAGCAGGGCATCTTGCTGAGCTTTGTTCCAGCGATGGACCTCATCGACGAAGAGGGTGGTTCGCTGCCCATACAGATCCCGCCGCTCCTTGGCGATGGTAATAGCTTCCCGGATCTCCTTGACCCCCGCGAGAACCGCGTTGATGGTGATAAACCAGCTCTCGGTGGAGTTGGCGATGACCATCGCCAGCGTGGTTTTACCTGTCCCTGGCGGCCCGTAGAAGATCAGCGAAGAGAGCTGATCCGCTTGGATAGAGCGGCGCAGCAGCCTGCCAGGGCCAATGATGTGCGATTGACCGACAAATTCCTCCAACGTGCGCGGGCGCATCCGGTTTGCCAGAGGTGATTCTTTCTCTATCTGGGCTTTCCTGCCCTGGGAAAACAGATCCATGACTGGATTGTAGCCAAGACCCGCCGGCTGTCCAATTCAATCCAGAGCAAGCCGCGGACTGTGTCCCTGTCGCCAACACGAACAAAAAAACCTGGTGTACGGTATTTCGTACACCAGGTTTTGATTAAGTCTCACTGATATTGGCCCGCCGGCTGCTACGGCGACTGCAAGTACTCTGGAGAGACCGCTTGCACGCTGAGGGTGATGGTATCACCCAGGTCGGTCACACCCTTGAACTCCCATGCCGGCTGCACGAAGGTGGGTGGCCGCATCTGCTTGTCAAAGCTGCTGTAATCATAGGTCTGTCGGTAAACCATCGACACTTCATCAATGCGGATTTCGCTGAATTGGAAGGGATCAACGTATTCTTCGTCGGAGAGTATCAGTTCCGGCAGAGGCATCACCTCCGTGTTGTTTTCCCAATCGAACCATTCGTCGAGGTTCTCCCACTCCAGAATCGGATAGGCCATACCAGCATCATAGCTGGTCCAGCCAAAGATATTCACTTTCATCCCATCGGGCAGATCCGCTGGTGCATCGGGGATGATGAAAGTCTCCCCTTCACTGCTGACGAAGAGCACTACCCCTTCCGAGAATTGGACATTCCCTACCATCGACAATGGTGTCGGTTCAGGGATGATTTCCCAGCTGGTGACTTCAAACTGCCTGCCATCTTCAGCTAAACGCCCTTGAACATGGGCCATCTGGCCGAGCTGCTCTGACATCGCTGTCAGGTCAGCTTCACTGCCGGTCAAGATGTAGCCAGCCATCTCGATGCGGGGCGCGCCTTCACCTTCGGCCAGCTTGTAGGCCTGGAACCAGGAGAAAAGGTGGGTTTCCTGACCTGGCTGCCGCTCTCGCTGCCAGAATTTCGGCATATCAAACGGTTCCTCCATCGGCATCGGGCGAACCATATCCATCGTGTCAGGCATGATTTGGAAGGAGATGTTGTTCTCAACCACTCCATCCTGAATCAGCTGCCACGCTGCCTCAGCGCTGATCAGCGGATAATTGCCGATGGCCTCCACCGAAGAAAACGCCTGATGGAAATTGAGATACATGATCTCGCCGCTGCTGGTGACCTGAATGTACATATCGGGCTCATTGAGCGGCTGCCCATTTACCAAGCGATAAACAAACACTTCACCACTGCTGTATCCATCGCCCAACTCATAGGGATAGTCGATCAGGCCGCGCTCCAGCAGATAAGCCTGAGCGATCTCCTTGGCCTGGGGCACCTCTTGATTATAGTCGTAATCCGCCCGGTAGCTCCAGATATTTACGCTGTTCCCAGAGATATTCAGGATGCGATCCCCATCAAAGACAAAGAATTGCAAAGGTGGTTCCCAACTCGTTTCTTCTACCGGACGATCCACGGAAACACCTTCCCCGGTGTCAGAACCGGTGGTATCAGCCGGCTCAGGCATCGGACGGAACTCCATATTGATGATTTCCGTGTAAAGCGGGCCGGAGAAACCCAGTTGGTCGGCGATACGTCGGGCATCAGCCATGGTCAAGTCCGTATAAACTCGTTGACTCACTGTCGCTGCGGTCGGCTCCAAAGGCAAGGTTGTATTCATCACATAAGTAGCTTCCGAAAATGCCTTGCTGAAGTCCGGCGCGATCATCATGGCCATATCCTTCGCCGGCGCAGGCGCCCCTTCGGCAATGCCGCCGCCTCCGCGTCCAGTTGAAGCTGCGGACCCACTAGCATCCTGTACCGCTTCCATCATCGGCAGCATTGCCAATTCAGATGGATCAGAAGGGATCACGCTTACGGCAGATTCTCCGCTGTCTCCACTGGTAACAGCGGCTTCGCTGTTCTCTGCAGGCTCGGAGACATCCGGTACAACTACAGACTCAGACTCAGTGACAGTATCGGCGACCTCGGTCGGCGGCAGATCCGCGACCTGAGTGTCGCCATCTTCTTTGCCCAGGAAGTTCATGGCAAAGAGAGCAACTACAAAGACGGTGACTACTGCACCTAGTGTAATTAATGTGCGTTTCATGGTAAGACTCCTAATAAACAGTGTAAATTCCTGCCAGAAGTTTAGGCGTTCCGGCTTATTTATCTTTTGTGATTGAAATTTCCTGGAGGCCGCCCGTCTTGAATTGCGGACTAGTTTTGCCTCCAGGTTGACCAGGAAATCAGCGTCTGGGACGGCTGCGTCTGCCATCTCCACCAGTTCAGCGGCTAAGCGAGCCTCCACGGGCGGCAGGTCAGCGGTCACAGTCGTCTCTTGACCATTGAGTTTGGCTGTCAGGAAAGCATCAAGTTGGTCTGCCAATTGTTGTTCTTGTTTGCTCATGACCCCACCTCTACTTCTGGATTCAGTTGTTCCTGTAAATCGCGCAGACCACGGAAGACGAGCATCCTGATAGAAGCTTCACTCTTACCCATCATCAAGGCGATTTCAGCAACCTCCAGGCCGCCAAAAATGCGTAACGATATTGCTTCTGCACGGTCCGGTGATAGCGTTCGAAGTTTTCGTGCTACTTGTTCCATTTGTAATTGTTGGCTGACTATGTCAGCCGGGTTGTCATCCCCAGATGGATATTCAACCGTGTCAATTGTTTCCTCTGGTCGTCTTTGACGAAAGTGGTCAGCAGATTTGTGCCGAGCGATTCCCAGCAGCCAGGCACCAAAGGGGCTTTTACCCCGGTACCGATGCAGATTCTCCATTGCCGCCAAAAATGTCTGCGATGTGAGATCCTGGGCATCATGTACGTTGCTAACCCTGATTAGTAAATACCGGTACACCCGGTCCGCATGACGCTGGTACAACTCGGTAAATACGGACAGATCGTGGACTGCCCGTTTGACCAAGACCGCGTCATCTTCCGCTGTTTCAGCTACGGGTGTTGGCTGCGCTGCCAGCACCATTTGAATCGTGATCATCACTTTTCTCCCAGAAATCACGCCAACATCTTGTTGTGTGCGGGCATGATTGTCCTTCTGCATATAATGTCGCAGTTGTTATCCAATATATAACAGGCAATTTGAAAAACCGGGTTTCCTCAGGAGAAACATCTTATATAATACCTCGATGATGTGATCCCAGGGATGGGCTCACCGGGCAAGCCGCCGTCAATCAACGTCACCTGCCCCCACCGCTTAGGCCTGACCAAAAGGCCACAGACCGAGAATCAGGATGGCTCAACCCCCTCTCTAGTGTATGTTATTCTATAGGATTAAATATGAACACCGCAACCATGATCAAACTGCTGCGGCATGGTAATCAGCTAAAGCAGACCGCCCGGACCGGCTGGGTCCAGCGGGGAGTCGCCCACCCCGAAAATGTCGCCGCCCACAGCTACGGAGTCGCTTTCACCGCTCTGCTGCTGGCCCAGATAATCTCCCAACCGCTAGACTTGGGGAAACTGCTGGCGATTGCCACTCTGCATGACCTGCCGGAGGGGCTGACCACCGATATCCCCTCTCCCGCATGGCGATTCCTGCCAGCCGGTTCCAAGACAGCGACCGAGCGCATGGCAATGGAAACCATATTAGATGGGGCTTCATTCGCGCCGGCGCTGATGGCTTACTGGGAAGAGCTCCATGCCAAAGAGAGTATGGAGTCTCGATTGGTCCATGATGCCGATAAAATTGAGATGTTCCTGCAGGCAATCATCTATGAAGAACAGAGCCGCAATCAGCATTTGTCGGAGTTCTGGCACATACCACATACCTTCTACTACCCGGAATCGCAGGCAATCTATGAAGAGCTCCGCCGGCGCCATGACGCCCTAAACGGATGATGACAGGAACAATGGGGGATTTGTTTCCCCATCAACTTGGACTATACTTCGCCCTATGAAGAGCTACCGTCAACTGCTGCACGTCGAGAGCGGGCAGATTCTATTGAAGAAGATCCGCTGGAGCAACGACTTCTTCAGCAAGCTCCGCGGCTTTACTTTCCGCGGCAAATTGGCCTTGGATGATGGCCTGGTGCTGGTGGAAAGCAAGGACAGCCGGGTCAATTCCGCAATCACCATGCTGTTCGTCGTCTTCGACCTGGGCATCATCTGGGTCGATGACACCGGAGAAATCGTGGACATCATCGTGGCCAAGCCTTGGCATATATCCTATGCCCCAAAAGCCCCGGCACGGTATGCAGTTGAACTGCACCCATCTATCCTGAAATCTGTTCGGTTGGGGGACCACCTGCGCTTTCTCGATCTGGCAGACTGACCGTCTTTGACGGGCAGCATCCCCCAATTTTGCACCCTGTTATGAATCGACACCGTCCATTAATCCTCCTGCTGACGCTGCTGCTGTCTCTGCCGATGTCCGCACTAGCCCAAGATGAACAACCCACGGCAGACCCTTCAGCGGCGGAAGGCAGTGAGCTAACCCCTATCCCGCAGCTCTACGTGGTTCAAAGCGGGCAGAACCTGACCATCATCGCCGAACTGTTTGATGTGACCGTGGAAGAGCTGCAGCTGATCAACAGCCTGGCAGATGACGCCATCCTT
>JAHEEY010000022.1 GCA_024640485.1 Chloroflexota bacterium
TCAGCCTGGGCAACCAGGTCGATGTGACCGAAACGGATTTGCTGGTGCCGGTGGCTGAAGATGAGCATACCAAGGTGATTACGCTATATTTGGAAGGGCTGGGGGACGGACGCCGTTTCGTGGAGACGGCCGAGAGAATCAGCCGTCGTAAGCCGATAGTCGCCTTAAAAGCGGGACGGCTGGCCGGCGGCCAGCGTGCCACTGCTTCGCATACCGGGGCGATGGCAGGCGAGGAATCAGCCTTTGACGCCGCATTTCGCCGAGCGGGCGTGCTCCGGGCTGACAGCAGCCAGGAGATGTTTGATTGGGCCAGGGCGCTGGCCTGGTGCCCGCTGCCAGCTGGCCCCAATGTGGCCGTCTTGACCAATGCCGGCGGACCTGGTGTCACCGCGGTTGATGCCCTGGAATCGCTGGGGATGCAGTTGGCTCAGCTGCAGGCGGAAAGCCGTCAACAGCTGAAAACAAGGCTGCCGGCAGCTGCCAGCGTCTCTAACCCAGTCGACATGCTCGCTTCTGCATCGCCAGCCGACTATGCGGCCTGTTTACGGGTACTGCTGGCGGACCCCGGTGTAGACAGCGTACTGGTGCTGCTGCCGCCGCCGCCGATGTACGCCGCCGGCAGTGTCGCCAAGGCGCTGATCCCGGTCATCTATGCGGCTCAGAAGCCGGTGCTGGTGTCGGTGATGGGCCACAGCTTGATCCAGGAAGCGCTGACCCACTTCCGGGCAGCCCATGTGGCTGAATATCGCTTTCCAGAGAGTGCCGCCTCGGCTTTGGGGGCATTGACTCGCTACGCGGCATACCGGCGCCGTCCGGCTGAAGAGCCTATCAAGATGACGGGAGTTGATTCCGCCAAAATCGCTGGTCTTTTGGACGCTTTCGTGTCCGAGCAGGTGGCGCAGTCGGCTGAGCGGCCGGCCAGCAGTAGATTCCTTCCACCTGAACTGGTGCAGCGGATCCTCGAGGCTTACCAGATCCCGACACCCCCTACAGCCACCGCCTACTCGGCCGAGGACGCTGCCGAAGCGGCTGCCCAGGTCGGCTTTCCCGTGGCTGTAAAGGTAATCGCCGATGAGGTCAGCCACAAATCTGACGTCGGCGGCATCCGGCTAAACCTGCCGGATGAAGCAGCGGTGCTATCCGCCTGCCAGGGGATCCGCCAAGCGGTGGATAAGATCGCGCCGGGGACGTCGGTCAGCGGCTACCTGATTCAGCGTATGATTGGGAACAGCCAGGAGCTTATCGCTGGATTGGTCCGGGATCCTCAGTTCGGCCCCCTGCTGATGGTTGGTTCTGGCGGAATTGAGGTGGAAGGATTGCGAGATATCGCCTTCTGCCTGGCACCTGCCACTGCGGAAGAGCTCTCAAACGCCCTAGAAGGTACCTGGGCCGGGCGCAAGCTTAAAGGGTACCGCAATATGCCTGCGGCGGACAAAGAGGCGGTGCTGGACATCCTGGCGAGGCTGGGGCAGATGGCCCAAGATCATCCCCGCTTGAAAGAAATCGAGATCAACCCGCTGCTGGCATTAGGCGAGTCGTCAGGGGCATTTGCGGTTGACGTGCGGATAGGGATTTAGGAAAGCGATCTGTTTCTGCGGTGCGGATAGGCGTCGATCACACCGCCTGATCTATGGCTGGACTTCACGGCTGATATAGGGCGCGGCTACCCACCCTTCAACGCCTTCCAACGTACGCACCTGCTGCCAATCCAACTCTTCAACAGATTCGGTTCCCGCCATGAGCTCCAGGACTGTGCCGTCTAACAGCCATTCCAGCTGATCTCCGTCTGTACTGGGGGTAGCCCGCAGCCACACCCCAGCAGCGGCGCTTACGGTCGCAGTCAACGGCTCTGCGGAACTGGTAACGGTCGGCTGCGGCAGCGGTGTCGGGGGTATCACCGGCGAGGTTGCTGTGGGCTCAGTGGTTGGCGCTTCTACTGGGGTTGCTTGCGTGGGCTGCAGGGTGTCGGTAGGCGCCGGCGCGCTGGTCTCGGTCTGCACAGCTGCCGGTGTCTGCGTCGGATCGACCGCGGCAGTATCATCGGCCGGTCGGGCTGTGAGGCCAGCGACACCAAAGAAGATCAAGCCGATGATGACGGCAGCGAAGCTGCGCACCAGATCGATCTGCATCGCCTTGCGGGCTTCTACCTGGGCGACGCCATATGGGGCATGAGAGGACTGGTAGCGGAATTGCAGCGCACGCAGGGCAAACCATACTGCCACCAATAGGCTGATGGCTGCAAAAATCGGAATTAACAGGTCCAAAAGTTCGTTCAAATCCGCTCCTAAAACCACGGCCGATAATCCCCTCTACTTTAGCAAGCTATTCTTCTTTGGCAAGCATTTCTTTTACTTCACCCCAGATATTGTCCAGGGCGGTCAGGTCCAATTCTTCCCATTTGAGGGACCTTTCCACCAGCAGCTCTTCAAGCCGACCGAACCGCCTTGCAAAGCGCAGGTTCGCTTCCCGCAATGCGCTCTCGGCATCAACACCAAGCCATTGGGCCAGGTTGGCCAGGGCGAACAGCACATCGCCCAGCTCTGCCTGACGCTCGTCCTGAGATGCCGCCGCTTTCAGCTCCTGGATCTCTTCATCTACCTTGTCATAGACACCTGAGACATCGGGCCAATCGAAGCCGACGCCGCTCACTTTCTTTTGGATCTTCTGTGACCGCGCCAGGGCAGGCAGTGCCGCGGGGACGCTTTCCAGCAGGACGTGGGAGCGTTCACTCTTCTCTTCTTTCTTCAGCTGCTCCCAATTACGCAGCACCTCTGCCGTGCTATTCACTTCCCAGTCGCCCCAGACATGAGGATGGCGGCGGCGCAGTTTGGTGTCGATTCCGCCGATGACATCGGAGATGCGGAATATCTCTTCCTCGCTGGCCATCTGTACCTGCATGACCAGATGGTAGATGATATCGCCCAACTCCTCGCGAAGATTCTCATGATCCTCACGGTCGAGGGCATCCAGCAGCTCAGCGACCTCCTCCAAAAGTCCTTCACGCATGCTCTGCGGGGTCTGCTCTTGATCCCACGGGCATCCTTCCGGGCTGCGCAGGATCGCCACCGTTTCTGCTAGCGCCGGCAAGGTGGAACGATAAGGCAGCGGCGGCACCAGTAAGCTGGTCAAGTGATCGATATTCTGGCTGCGGTCAATCGCGTACAACGGTACGGTTTCAATCAGCTGGCGATCCGTGCCTGCCGCGTGGACCAATGACACCTGGTGCTCCTCAGGATAGACGACCGACAGGGTCATTTTCACTTCGCTGGCCAGCAGCCGGCTGTAGACCTGTCCCAAAAGCAGTGGGACATCGGTGCTGACCGGCGGATGTTTGAACTTGACGATTTCCAAGGCATCAAACAGCTGCAGCCCGTCGAGGCCATCCAAGGCCACCGCCGTCAAGGATGTTTCCACAAAGCTGATACCGGGAATAACAGTTACAGGAAGCTGGACATCGGCTGCCGCCGTTGTTAAGGCAGTCACGGTTGATTCGCCGACAAACGGATGACCGGGCACGGCGTAAACGATTTCCTGGTCGCGGCCCAGCCGCAGCAGTTCGGCCACGATTTGGCTGTAAACATCCTCAAATCGATCAGCCGTCTCATAGAAGTGGTCGAAATTGATGATTTCGACCGCAGCCGGCAGATCCGCCACCGCCGGGTGGCGCTCTGTGCGAACATAGACAACCGGGGACGCCGACAGAATCTCCCACGCCTCTCGAGTCAACAAGCGGCCGTTTCCTGGCCCTAATCCTACTACTGTTATTCCCATCTTTACATAACCCAGATAAACAAAAAGGCGAGTACAGAGTCTCGCCTAATTATCTTAAATAGTTGGAACCAATGCCCTATCGGGCTGCGACAACTGCTGGTGAAATCCCAGAAGCCTAACGCTTGGTGTAGGTCGGGGCCTTACGGGCTCGCTTCAGACCTGGTTTTTTACGTTCCTTAATGCGGGCGTCACGAGTCATATGTCCCTCGGTACGCAGCTGGAAGCGCAGATCCTCGTCGTATTTCACCAGTGCCCGGGCCAAGCCCAAACGAACCGCGCTGGTCTGTCCGGTGACACCGCCACCCTCGATCTTTACGGTGACGTCGATCTTCCCAAGCAGTTCCGTATCGCTCAAGGGACCAGTCAAAACCTCGTAATCCCCGAAGCGAGGGAAGTATTGCCGAACATCCTTGCCGTTGACAATGAAAGTACCTTGACCGACATTGTCCGGATAAATTCTCACCCGTGCGGAGGCTCGCTTGCGACGACCAATCCCTTCGTAATATTGTCCGAATTCTTCCATCAGTCTCTCCTATTTCTCAAACTGTACGGGCTGCTGTGCATGATGCGGATGTTCCGGACCAGCATAAGCCTTGAACTTCTTAAACATCTTGCGTCCCAATTTGTTCTTGGGAAGCATACCGCGTACGGCAGATTCAATCACACGGGTCGGATGCAGTTCCAGCTGGCGCCGCAACGTAATCCCAGTGAGCCCACCAGGGTAGCCGGAATGACGATAATACATTTTCTGATCTAAGCGGTTTCCAGTCACGCTAATCTTCTCAGCGTTAATCACGACGACGTAGTCGCCACAGTCAACGTTGGGGGTGAAAATCGGCTTGTGTTTGCCGCGCAATACAGTCGCAATTTTTGTAGCCAGACGACCTAACGTCTGACCCTCAGCGTCAATCACATACCAGCTTCGTTCTACTTCAGCCGGTTTGGTCACAAAAGTTTTCATACTTTACTCTCCCAGAATCAAGAGATTCAAGAATGGCGTCAGCGCCGATTCTTATACCCTTCTCTGCTGGCTAATCACTGTATGCTACACTAACCAGGTAAAGGCCCTGCGGTGGTGCCACCGTGGCGGCCCAACTTCGGTCACAAGCATGCAACGCAGTTACGAAATCTTCTACACACCACTTGCCCTCCCCTACCGATTTAAGGCTGCCGACAATCGTGCGGACCATTCGATAGAGAAATGCGTTTGCTTCGATGTAAAAGATTAGTAGTTCATCTTGCCGTTTCCAATTCGCAGTAAACACCTCGCGGGTGGTACTGATACCCTGGGGCGGATTGCCAAAGGTGGCGAAATCATGGATTCCCACCAGATGGGCTGCCGCCTGGTTCATCAGAACCTCATCGAGGTTTCTTCTCACATGCCAACTGTGCTGGCGACGAACCGGACTGCGAACTGCAGCATTGTAAATGTAATACTCATACGCCCTACGACGGGCATCAAAACGCGGGTGGAACTCAGGAGTAGCTTCATTAAGCTTTTGAACAACGATGTCGGCTGGTAGATTTGCGTTTATCGCTCGCTGTAGAGCATCTACTCCGTGCCGCCAGTCCAAATCAAAACTGATGACTTGACCTGTTGCGTGCACCCCGCTGTCTGTCCTTCCTGCACCCGTAACCGAAGTTGGCTGCCTAGCCAGATGGCTAATGGCTGTTTCAAGCTCTCCTTGAACGGTGGGCTGACCATCACGTTGTCGTTGAAACCCGAGATAGTCAGTGCCATCGTACTCAATGAGAGCTTGATAGCGCATGTGGCAGCCTTTACTCCTCGTCTATCAACATGAGGATAGCCATATCAGCATTGTCACCTGGGCGTTTGCCCAGTTTGACCATGCGGGTATAACCACCTGGACGTTTAGCATAACGAGGCGCGACGTCGTTAAAAAGCTTCTTCACAACATCAACGTCTTCCACATTCCCGTCTTCATCCTCAATGGCGAGGAATCTGGGCAGCTGTGCAGCGGCCCGGCGGCGGGAGTGAATTTCGGTAGCCGGGTCTGTCGCACCGTTGACCAAGCCTTTCTTCGCCAGTGTAATCATTCTTTCGGTCGCCGGCCGCAACATCCGCGCTTTGGCTTCTGTTGTGATGATTCGCTCATTGCACAACAGGTTTGCGATCATGTTTTTACGCAACGCCTTACGATGAGCAGAATCGCGGCCAAGTCTACGACCATGTACTTTATGTCGCATTGATAATTTCCTCTTACTTAACCCTATTATTCGCTTAGGCTGCCGCCGATTCTTCTTCCATATCGGTCAAGAAGCCTTTGCTAGTGAGCTGTTGTTTAAGCTCGTCCAAGGACTTCTCGCCGAAGTTGCGAATTGCCAGCATGGTCTCTTCACCACGGTCCAGCATGTCAAGCATTTCACCAACCTTGGTGATGCCAGTTCGCTTCAAGGAATTGAATACGCGGACACTCAGATCCAGCTGTTCAATTGGCGTGTCGTATATTTCATTCGGAATAGCGCCCGCCTCTTCTTCCTCTTCTTCGACTGGCAGGAAGGTTTCTTCGCTGACGCCGGCGATAGGATGAAGATACTGCATGGCAATCTGGGCAGACCGCGCCAAAGCTTCTTCTGGTCTGATAGTGCCATCAGTCCAAATCTGCATAACAATACGGTCGTAATCGGCCGCCTGACCAACACGTGTCTTCTCGACTTCGTAGCCAACACGGCGAATCGGGCTGAAAATTGAATCCACAGGCAGCTCGCCAATAGGCAGCCGTCCACGGTCTTCAGCTGGTGAATATCCCCGGCCTGTCTCTACAGTCATTTCGATTTCCACAAAAGCGTCATCGGAATCAACCGTAAACAGGTACAGGTCAGGATTTATTATCTCGACCTCAGGTGGCACTTGGAAGTCAGCGGCAGTGACGGTACCGGCACCATGAACTTCCAGCCGAATGCGCGCACTATCGCTGTCATGAAGCTTCAGTCGAAGCTGCTTGACATTGAGAATGAGCTGCATCATATCCTCGCGTACATGCGGGATAGCGGAAAACTCATGAGGCACATCGGTTACACGAATTGATGTAACCGCGGCACCTGGCAAAGATGCGAGCAAGACACGGCGGAGCGTGTTTCCAATTGTCGTTCCATAGCCTCGTTCAAGAGGTCCCACAATGAACCGGCCATATTCTTGTGACATGGCGGTACTTTCGATCTTAGGTAATATGAGGTTGCTAATAGCCACCGTCTATACCTCCCCTTTCAATTGAATAATATCAGCCGGTAAATTAGCGGGAATAGTATTCAACGATCAATTGTTCGTTCAACGAAATATCAATATTTTCCCTTGCTGGTAAGCTCAGGACCTGGGCAGACAGGTTTTGTACATCTATCGAGAGCCAGTTGGGGACCTGACGGGCGTCCAACTCTTGGCGCAGAGTCTTGAAATAGCTTCTGCGAGTACTCTCAGGACGTACGGAAATCACATCACCAGGAGAGACCAGGGCCGAGGGCACATTGGTCTTACGGCCATTTAACATCACGTGACCATGCTGCACCAATTGGCGCGCTTGAGCACGGGAATCAGCCATAGCCAGTCGATAAATAACATTATCGAGACGGCTTTCCAAGATGATCAACAGATTCGCGCCGGTCAGACCGGAACGTTTCGTAGCGCGCTGGAAATATTGGCTAAACTGCCGTTCCATCACGCCATAGATACGACGTGCCTTCTGCTTTTCGCGCAACTGCAAGAGATAATCAGATGCCCGTCCACGGCGGAACCGTTTCTCACGTCCTCGATCGCCAGGCGGATACGAACGACGCTCGAACGAGCATTTCGGGGTCATACAACGAGACCCCTTCAAGAACAGCTTTTCGCCTTCTCGGCGACAAAGCCTGCAAACTGGTCCAGTATACCTTGCCAACTTAACCTCCAGGTTTATGTGTGTAGAGAGGTTTACAGGTGTGGCAACCCGTCATCCCTCTCACGTAGACAAACAAAGTATCTACTGATGAATATCGCTATTCGTCAGTAGATATCTTGATTTTTAAGATTGTCCGGTCCTCAAAGAAATACTATTATACGCTTATTCTGGAAAAACCACAGAAACTGCTCTGAATTATGAGCGGATTCTTACTGCGGTCAGTGCCAGCGTCAGCCAAGGCGGTTTCAAACAGGCTGAAAACGCCCCAGTATTTCCTTAGACACGGCGACGCTTTGGCGGCCGGCAGCCGTTGTGCGGAACCGGGGTGATATCACGAATGCCGCTGATGCGGATTCCTGATGTCTGCAAAGCGCGAATAGCGGCCTCACGACCAGGTCCGGGCCCTTTGACTATGGCCTCAGCTTCCTGCATGCCATGATCTTGTGCTACCTTGGCTGCGTTCTTGGCAGCCTGTCGAGCAGCAAATGGTGTGCTCTTACGGGAACCTTTGAATCCGGCGGTACCGCCAGAAGCCCAAGAGATCGTGTTACCGGTCAAATCGGTAATTGTAACGATCGTATTGTTAAAGGTGGCAAAAATATGCACTTGCCCCCGGGGCACCATCTTAGTAATTTTCTTACGTGACTGTGATTGTCTTCTTCGTCCCATTGTTTATTCCTACGGGAGTGCCAAGTGTCCCCCCACTGCCCAAACGATGCCAGGCAGTGGGGTGCCACATAACACTAACTATTTACCGCCCTTACGTCGACCGCGACCTGCGACCGTCTTTTTCGGTCCCTTACGGGTACGCGCATTCGTCTTGGTTCGCTGGCCGTGCACCGGCAGGTGCCGGCGATGGCGCAAACCACGATAGCAGCCGATTTCCGAAAGCCGCTTGATGTTCATTGCGACTTCTCGGCGCAAATCACCTTCCACTAAAAATTCGCGATCAATGATTTCTCGCAGGCGTGTAACTTCCGCTTCTGACAAATCTTGCACGCGTGTATCTGGATCAACCTGAGCTTTCGCCACAATCTGATGGCTAGCAGTTGAACCAATACCGTATATATACGTCAAACTAATTTCAACCCGTTTGTTACGGGGTACATCAACACCAGCAATACGAGCCATAACCCTTTATCCTTGACGTTGCTTGTGATTTGGGTCAACACAGATCACACGCACAACACCCCTACGCTTTATTATTTTGCATTTAGGACAACGACGTTTAACGGACGCTGAAACTTTCATAATTCTATCTCCTAGCCTGTGCCCAAGTATGTCACACAAGCGTTAATCTTGCTCAAGCGACTTTCTTAATCGCTTCTATCAGGTCCCGCTGTACCTGCTCTATCGACTGTTCGCCGTTGATTTCCACCAGGAGACCTCTCTCCCGATAATAGTCCAACAGCGGCGATGTTTGTCTAAAATAGACTTCGATACGATGTTTACGTGTCTCTTCTGTATCATCATTTCGCTGGTACAGATTACTGCCGTCTTTATCGCAGGTGCCAAACTGCTTCGGAGGGCTGAATGGTTCATGGTATACATGGCCACATGCAGCGCATGTCCAACGGCCAGCGAGCCGTTGTAACAAGTATTCTGGTCTCACGTGTATATACGGAACGATGTCAAGATTGATAGATGCGTCAGCCAGCAACTCCGCCAGCGCATCTGCCTGCGCTATGGTCCGAGGAAACCCATCCAACAGCGCCCCTTTGGCGGCGTCGGGTTGGGCCAAGCGCTCCTTAACCATAGCGATCGTCACTTCGTCGGGAACCAGTTCACCTAGATCGGTATAACTGCGGGCAACCCTGCCCAATTCCGTATCGTTCCGAAAGTGCTCGCGAAACAGATCTCCGGTTGCAATCTGAGGTAGTCCCAGTGCCGCTTCCAAAAGCTGCGCTTGCGTGCCTTTTCCAGCACCAGGGCCACCCAACAGAACAACGTACGTCATTTTATGAAACCCTCATAGTGACGCATGAGCAACTGGGATTCAAGTTGGCGCATGGTATCAATTACCACACCGACCACGATGATTAACCCAGAGCCACTGACAACAAGCGCACTCTGCTCAATACCATTTATGCGTAGAATCACGCCGGCCAGCTGCATAATACCCGGCATAATGGCTACTATCCCCAGAAACAGCGCCCCAGCAAGGGTAATGCGCCGCACCACCGAAGTGATGTAGTCCGCGGTTCGCTTACCTGGGCGAATGCCAGGAATGAACCCGCCTTGACGCTGCAAGGTCTGAGGTAAGTTCTGCTGCTGCACCATCACATCTGTATAGAAGAAGGTGAAGCCAACAACCATTAAGAAGTAGAACAGCCAGTACAGTCCAAATGACCAAGGTGCGGTCCGTGGATCCTGCTGAGCGCTAAATGTGCTAATTGATAAAGCCAGGTTATCTATGAAACTTCCGCTGCCGGTGACAAAGAAGTTGGCCACCAACGGCGGGAAAGTGACAATAGACTGGGCGAAGATGATCGGAATCATCCCGGCCGTATTAACCTTGAGCGGTACGAAACTGCTCTGGCCTTGGTATACCTTTCTACCGCGGACACGCCGGCCGTACTGTACCGGGATCCGCCTCTGACCTTCCTGAATGACCACGATTACCAAGACAGTCAGGATGGTGATAATCACAAAGGCGACGATAGTGAACACCCGAGAGGTGATGTCGTCCAATGTAGTCATCCTGGCAACATTGGGCAAAATGCCGGCAATGATACCGCCGAAGATGATCAAGGAGACACCTTGACCAATACCATCTTCGGTGATGAGTTCACCCAACCAGATGGCAAACATGGTACCGCCGAGCATGGCCAACAAAGTAACCAGCGTGGGCAGCAGGGTTGGTAAGGTAAAACCGAAGTGCGGCATGATCGCTTCGAGGCCGCCGGTTCCTGCCAGACTGAAACCTACTAAACGAATTTGCCCGACAGCCTGTAGCATGGCCATGGGGATTGTCAGATAGTAGGTAATACGATTGATCTTATTTCGACCAGATTCACCTTCAGCCTGCAGCTCCTCCAATTGCGGAATGATCGGGGTCAGCAGCTGCATGATAATGGATGCGGTGATGTAAGGATACACACCCATGGCCATTACCGAGAAGTTGCGAACCGCTCCACCAGACAGCAGGTCTAAGAAGTCAATGACCTGGTTACCGCTTCGCTGAGAGGTAAACTGAAGCCACGCTTCCAGATTTACGCCAGGAATGGGAATGTTAGCTACCAATCGATAAATGATCAGCATGCCAACGGTAAACAAGATTCGACGGCGCAAATCTGGCAAGTTGAAGGCGGCGCGTACAGATTCAAACATTACATTACTCCATCTTAGAGATTCGTAGTTTTACAAAATCAGCAAATCAACGCTCTAAGCAGTTATTCCAGAGCAAGTACCTCTGCGGTACCACCAGCTGCTTCAATCTTTGCCTTCGCCGTCTTTGAAAAGCGATGGGCCTTTACAGTAAGAGCAACGCTCAAATCGCCGTCGCCCAAAACCACAACGGGATCGGTTGGCTTCTTGATAAGGCCGACCATCGCCATTATTTCCGGAGTGATATCAGCACCGTCAAAATCGAATTCTTCCAGGTGCTTCAAATTAACAGGTTTATAAGTAATTTTGCGGATATTTGTGAAGCCTCGTTTGTATGGCAAACGACGGGCCAGAGGGAGCTGACCACCTTCAAAGTAAACACCCTTTCCGCCACCGCTGCGTGCTTTCTGTCCCTTGGTACCACGGCCAGCGGTTTTACCCTGCCCAGCTGCAATACCACGACCCACTCGCTTGCGCTTTTTAGTTGCACCAACATTCGGGCGCAGATCGTGTAATTTCATCTCACTTAACCTCTTCCACAGCCACCAAGTGACTGATCTTATGGATCATGCCTCGGATAACCGAGTTGTCTTTGTGCTCAACAGTCTGGTTGAGCTTGCTGAGTCCCAGCGCTTTGACGGTTCGTTTCTGGCCCTCGCCATAGCCGATGGCACTCTTCTTGTAGGTGATACGTAATTTTGCCATTATCTTCTGCTCCAGAAGGGCATCACCTCGGAAACATCCTTCCCACGATCTGCCGCGACTTCTTGCATGCTTCTCAAGCGGCGTAATCCGTTCATGGTTGCCAAGAGCACATTGAGTGCATTGGCGCTACCCAGGGACTTGGACAGAATGTCTTTGTACCCAGCAGCTTCAACCACGGCGCGGACGCCACCACCAGCGATAACACCGGTACCCGGTGAAGCTGGTTTCAATAGTACACGGGCAGAGCCATGAACACCGACGATCTCGTGGGGAATAGTGCTGGCCATCATCGCTACCGGTTCCATGTTTTTGCGTGCCGATTCAATGCCTTTACGAATAGCGTCGGGCACAGAGCGAGATTTGCCAATGCCTACACTAACGTTGCCTTTGTTATCGCCAACTACCACGGAAACCCGGAAAGCAAAATGACGACCGCCCTTGACCACTTTAGCTACACGCGTAATGTCAATGACCCGTTCATCGAATTCTTCTCTGTCCTGATCACGAAACCCGCGTCGTCTTTCACCCATTGCTTTCTCCTGCTGTGCCTAAAGGCACAGCTACCTAATTACTTAGAACTTAAGGCCGCCCTCGCGAGCGCCATCAGCCAACGCTTTGATACGACCATGGTAGAGGTAGCCACCGCGATCAAAAACGACCTCAGTGATACCTTCCGCCAAAGCCCGTTCGGCTACCGTTTTGCCAATCAAGGTTGCTTGATCAACCTTGTTCTTGCCGACCAGCTCAGGCGCCAATTGTGTATCAACAGAAGAAGCCGAAGCCAAAGTGTGGCCGGCAACATCGTCGATAACCTGGGCGTATATGCCAGACAAGCTGCGGAAGACATTCAAGCGCGGCCGTTGGGCAGTCCCCGAAATCTTCGCTCTTACACGACGTTGCCGCCGTTTGCGCGCTAATGTTGATTTAGCTGTTGTCATGTGACCGTTACCTCTATACCTTGCCCGCTTTACCGGCTTTACGACGAATTACTTCGTTGTCGTAACGAATGCCTTTCCCTTTGTAGGGTTCCGGCGGACGCGTCTTGCGAATCTGGGCGCTTATTTCACCCACAACCTGCTTGTCGACACCAGAAACAATAATCGTCTTGTTCCTGTTTTCGACGGCGAAGGAAACGCCAGCTGGCGGCTCGAAGTTGATCGGATGTGAATAACCGACGCTGAGCTCCAGTGTATTCCCTTCTACATTGGCCCGATAACCAACACCTTCAATCTGTAAAGTCTTGCTGAAGCCGTCGCTGACACCAATCACCATATTGTTGAGCAGGGCACGGGTTAAGCCATGCAGGGCTCGATGATTGCGGGATTCAGAGGGGCGAACAACTGTAAGCACAGCGCCCTCGACCTTGAATTCCATATCAGGATGACAAACTTGCTGCAGCTTCCCTTTTGGGCCTGACACCACTACGGTATTGCCCTCTTGGAAGTCGATCTTTACATTTGCTGGAATGTTGATGGGCATTTTACCAATACGAGACATGCCAAACCTCCAACTACCAGACCTTGCACAGGAGTTCGCCACCAACGCCTAGGCGCCGGGCTTCCTGTCCAGTCATGATCCCTTTCGATGTGGTCACGATGGCAATACCCATCCCGCTCAGCACCCAAGGAATTTCTTTTTTACCGACATACATCCGCCGACCAGGCTTGCTGGCCCGCTCCAAACCAGTGATGATGGAGCGACGGGTCCGACGATCGCCGGAATATTTCAATTCTATTGTCAGTACAGCCTGGGGCTTTTCCGGAATAACCTCGAAACCCTTGATGTACCCTTCTTTTTGCAGTACTTCCGCAATCGCTTCTTTGATCTTGGAATGGGGCATCGAAACTGACTGATGCTTCCGAACCAGAGCATTGCGAACTCGCGTCAACATATCTGCTATAGGATCACTCATTGACATGACGCTACCTCACCAACTCGACTTTACGACACCGGGGATGTTGCCCACAAGTGCCTGTTCACGAAAACAGATGCGACAAAGGCCAAAGCGGCGGATGTAGCCACGAGGGCGGCCGCATAATCTGCAGCGATTCCGCACTCGCACTCCATACTTGCGCTTTGTCTCACGCGCGATCATCGATTTCTTCGCCATTAATTTTCTCCTGTCCTGACTAAGTAGACCGCTTTGTCAGGCCTAATTTTCTGTAAAAGGCATACCTAGCAAGGTTAACAGGCGGCGTCCCTCTTCATCCGTGTTTGCCGAAGTGACAATGGTCAATTCAAAGCCGCGCAGTTTATCAATACTATCGTATTCGATTTCAGGAAAAATCAGCTGCTCTCGCAACCCTAACGTATAATTACCATGTCCATCAAAAGAATCTGGGGAGATTCCCTGAAAATCGCGGGTACGGGGCAGGGCCACATGGACTAACCGAGCAAGGAAAGACCACATTTTCTCACCGCGCAAGTCAACCTTGACACCGATGATGCGCCCTTCACGAAGCTTGAAACCAGCGATTGATTTTTTCGCCTTGGTCATAACCGGCTTTTGGCCAGTGATCTTCATGATGTCATTCATGGCGAAATCAACTGCCTTGGCATTATCCAAAGCTTCACCCAGGCCAACATTGACCACGATCTTTTTAAGACCAGGCACTTGCATGACGCTTTTGTACTTAAACTCTTCCATCAATGCAGGAGCCACGTCATTTTGATATTGTTCTTTCAGTGGCGTAAATGCCATCTCATTCCTCCGAGTTTACCGACAGATTAGCCGATGTCTTTGCCGCTCTTCTTAGAGAAGCGAACAGTTTGTCCGTCGTCGTTCTTGCGAACACCAACACGGGTCGGTTCATCTGTGTCTGGGCAAACCAGCATCACGTTTGAAACAGATATAGGAGCTTCAAACTCAATGATGCCACCTTGCGCCTGAGTACGACCACCAGTCGGCCGCGGCTTCTGATGTTTCTTTACCATATTTACGCCAGCTATAACCACGCGCGATGTTTTGAGGTGTACCGATTGCACGGTCCCTCGAGCATCTTTGTAGTTGCCGGCAATAACTTGAACTTTATCGCCCACTTTTATACGCATCACAACCTCATCCGAGACGCGAACAATGAACGACTTTGTTCATTGTCCGCAATCCATAAAACCTAAAGTGCTTCTGGTGATAACGATAAAATACGGTTGAATCCTTTGTCTCGCAGCTCGCGAGCCACAGGTCCAAAGATACGCGTACCTACCGGATTCTGACCGTCGGCGGCCAATAAAACAGCAGCGTTGTCATCGAAACGGATGTGGCTGCCATCTTCCCGTATGAACTCTTTCTTAGTCCGTACGATTACAGCCTTCACCACCGTTCCCTTCTTAACAGCTGAGTTCGGAGCGGCCTTCTTAACAGTTGCCGTTACGATATCACCAATATGGCCGTAGCGACGAGAAGAACCGCCCATCACCTGGATGACCAAGACTTCACGAGCTCCTGAATTATCAGCAACATTTAAACGACTTTCTCGCTGAATCATCGATCAACCTCTTTATACAGCCCGTTCTTGAATGGTAACAACCGACCACCGCTTGTCACGGCTAATCGGCCGAGATTCCACGATCAGAACCTGGTCACCCTCACGACAATCGTTATTCTCGTCGTGAGCCTTATATTTCTTCACCAGCCGCATGACTTTGCCATATTTCGGGTGGCGCTTGGTTGTTGTTACAGCCACAACAACCGTCTTGTCCATTTTGTCACTGGTCACAACGCCGACCAAGCGTTTACGTTGTTCTCTCATTTTTACCTACCCTGCAATCTCGTAACTTGTAACTAGACGAGGTTGCTCTTTTTCGCGGTCTTTACGGCCATGAGAGCGCTTTGCGTTCAAGTTGACCATGGCGGAAGCAATTTCCGCGCCATCAACATCAGCAAATTCAACCCGCCAAGCACTTTCCTCGTAATTGAAGTTAGCGACAGCGCGCCATTCCTGACCAGCCAAAGCGGCAGCGATTTCTGGCTGCGCGATTGCGGCTTCTTCAGCTAAAGCACGGCCGTTCAGTACCGTCTCTAGTTGAGCGATGCTGCGACGAACCTGCTTCAGGCGAGAATAATCTTCTAAACGAGCGGAGGCATTCTGAAAACGAAGATTGAACATCTCTTCACGATAGTTTTCAATCATCTCTTTCAGTTTGTCGTTGCTCATCTCTCGTAATTCAACAATATTAGCCATTAGAGTTGCTCCTCTCGCGAGACAATTTGGGTGCTAATGGGCAACTTGTATCCAGCAAGACGCAGTGCTTCCCGGGCCATATCTTCCGGCACTCCGGCCACTTCGAAAATGATGCGCCCTGGCTTCACCACCGCGACCCAATGGTCTACGGCGCCTTTACCCTTTCCCATACGAGTTTCAGCTGGTTTAGCAGTAACCGGCTTGTCGGGGAAAATCCGAATCCAATACTTTCCTCTACGGCGCATATGACGGACGATGGTTCGACGAATAGCCTCGATCTGACGGCTAGTAATCCAACCTGGCTCCAGTGCCTGAATGCCGAATTCTCCATTCAGCAGATCAGTGCCTCCCTTCGCCATTCCTCGCATGCGACCGCGAAATTGCTTTCGATATTTCACACGTTTCGGCATTAACATGATGGTATTCCTATTCTTGGCATTGCAACGGTCACAATGTCCAAATTCAAACTCACCTTATTCGCTGACGTACACGTCTGGGGCGTCAGTTGCCTTTTGCGGCAAAATTTCGCCATTGTATACCCACACTTTCACACCAATCTTGCCAAAGGTGGTCGACGCCTCGGAAGTTCCATAGTCCAAGTCAGCCCGAATCGTGTTACGAGGTACACGGCCATCAGATATTTTCTCTCGACGTGCCATTTCAGAACCGCCTAGGCGGCCGCCAACTTCGATGCGGATGCCCTGGGCACCCTGTCGCATGGCTTGCTGGACCGCTCGTTTCATGGCTCGGCCATGAGAGATGCGGCGCTGCAGCTGACTGGCAACATTCTCAGCGATAAGCTGGGCGCTCGTATCGGGCTGCCCAACTTCTTCTACTTCTAGCTTCACCGATTTGCCGGTGAGCTCTCTAATAGTATCACGCAGGTCCTTAACCGCTGCCCCTTTACGCCCAATGACGATACCAGGTTTGGCAGTGTGGATCGTTACCTGAACTTGGTTCGGGTAGCGCTCAATTTCCACACGGGAAACTGCGGCAGACGCGAGTCGTTTACTAATCAGATCCCGGATTGCGAAATCTTCGTGCAACCGCTCTTCATACCGTCTGCCTTCAGCGAACCAACGTGTATTCCAGTCCCGAATGATTTTCAATCGGAATCCTACAGGATGTACTTTACGTCCCAACGCTATTCCTCCATCCCTTCATAATCGACCACTTCACGCTCGGCTAGAACAACGGTAATGTGCGACGAGCGAACCACGATCGGACGGAACCGACCACGCCCGGCAAAACGACCACCATAGGGCGCCTTGCGGTGTCTGGGGCCCCCATCAGCGTAAATGCGGCTAACGAATAATTCTTCACTCTCTAGGCCGAAATTCTGCTCTGCGTTCGCCACAGCTGATTCGATCAGCTTGTATACCGGCTCAGCAGCTCTTTGCGGCATAAAGCGCAAGATGTTCAGCGCTTCAGCAGCGCCTTTACCACGCACAGCGTCTACCACCAAGCGAACCTTGCGGGGTCCGATCTGGATGAACCGTGCCTTTGCAGTGATTTCAAATGCTTCTGCCATGATTACCGCCCCTTCCTCTCTGTTTTCGCGATATGACTGCGGAAGGTCCGAGTTGGAGCGAATTCACCTAATTTGTGACCTACCATATTCTCAGTAATGTAGATAGGCACATGGCGACGGCCATCATGGACGGCGATCGTATGTCCCACCATTTGAGGGAAGATCGTGCTGGAACGGGACCAGGTCCGAATAACCTGACGCCCACGTGTGGCATTTAGTTTCTCAACCTTCTGCAGTAATTTTGGACTTACGAAAGGCCCTTTCTTTAATGAACGTGACATATTCTTATCTCCTAACGACGCTTCTTAGTCCGACGACGGAAAATCATCTTATCATCCGCCTTCTTACGGCGAGTACGTCGACCTAGCGCAGGCTTACCCCAAGGAGTCTTGGGGCCAGGCATACCAATCGGCGAACGCCCTTCACCACCACCATGGGGGTGATCGTTGGGGTTCATTGCCGAACCGCGCACTGCCGGTCGAATGCCTAGATGACGTTTACGTCCAGCCTTACCCAGTTTAACATTACCATGTTCCACATTGCCGACCTGACCGATTGTCGCTAGGCAGCCCTGGGGCACATAGCGCTCTTCACCAGAGGGCAAACGTAGAAGCGCGTAGCTAGGATGGTCCTTGGACAACAGCTGGGCTGAAGTACCGGCGGAACGGACCATCTGGCCGCCCCGGCCTTCCTGCAGTTCGATGTTGTGGACCTGGGTGCCCAAGGGAATATTGCTCAAAGGCAAGGAGTTCCCCGGCCGAATTTCGGCGTTGGGCCCGCTCATTACTGTGTCGCCGACGCGTAAACCCAGCGGAGCAATTATGTACCGCTTGACGCCATCGACATAGACAAGCAGCGCAATTCGTGCAGAACGATTGGGATCATACTCAATTGAGTCGACCCGTGCCGGAACGTCAAATTTGTTCCGCAGAAAATCGATCTGACGATAAAGGCGCTTGTGGCCACCTCCACGATGGCGCACCGTTATCTTACCGCGGAAATTACGCCCTGCCCGTTTCCGTAACCCACGAACCAACGTTGGTTCCGGACGGGTGCGCGTGATCTCCTCGAAGGTCTGACCGCTCATGTCGCGGCGGCCAGGAGAAGTTGGTTTAAAAACTTTGATTGGCATACATCCTCCAGAGACAGACACCAGGTCCGCTGAAGCGCAGGAACACTACCCTACCCAGCAACGACCTTTATCCCTGCTCAATGACTACACACCTTCAAACAAATCAATAGACCCGCCTGGTTCCAGCGTAACAATCGCCTTCTTCCAGCCGGCCTTGCGCACGGTGATTCGCCGTTGACGGCGAGCTCGTTTCGCAGGCATGTTTGCGATGCGGACTTTTTCTACGCTCACATCGGGCCAAGCCAGTTCAATGGCTTGCTTGACCTGCATTTTGTTCGCGCGCGAATTAACAACAAACGTATACTGATTAAGCTGGTCCGCCAGGAAGTTACTCTTCTCAGTGACAACCGGCCGACGAATAATCTCACGCCAATGCAATTTCATAATTATTCTACCTCACCGGTTTCCACTGATTCCCAGGCAGAGTCGTCCTCGCCCAGGAATTCACCAATGGCGTCAAGGGCCGCAAGCGGCAGGACAATTTTCTCATAACCCAGCAGGTCGCGGATATTCAGGTAACTAGCCCGAAGCGCTTTGACATCGGTCAAATTGTGCGCTGATTTCTCCACGTTCTCGTCTTGCCCAGCCAGCAGCAGCAACGCACTGTTCTTGGTTACCAGTTTTTCCATCATGGCTACGAAGGTCTTGGTCTTGGGCGCATCCATGCTGATGCTGTCCAACAAGACGATATCGCCATTCTTGGCCTTGATGGTCAAAGCTGATCGCAGTGCGGCGCGGCGCATTTTGCGAGGCATCTTTTTATCATAGCTGCGCGGCTTCGGACCGTGAGCAACACCACCACCTACGAAAATCGGAGCCCGGCGGCTGCCGTGACGGGCACGGCCAGTACCTTTCTGCCGATAGATCTTGGCGGTGGACTTATTCACTTCTGAACGGCCCTTGGCCTTGTGTGTTCCCTGACGGGCATTAGCCAGTTGTCGGACCAAAGCCTGGTGCATGAGACCACGATTAACTCTTGCATTGAAGATAGCTGCGGGAAGCTCAACGGTGCTCACTTCCTCGCCAGCCATGTTAAGTACTGAAACTTCCATAACTCATGAGCCTCCGTTACTTCTTAGCCGCATCTTGAATGATGACGAAGCCGCCCTTGGTGCCAGGTACTGAGCCCTTGACAGCAATCAGGTTGCGTTCCACATCAATGCGAACAACTTCCAAGTTCTGGGCAGTGAATCTTTCATTACCCATACGACCTGGCATTTTCTTTCCCTTGAACACATGGGCAGTGCCGGAAGTGGCACCAATTGAACCCGGGGCACGATGGCGATCAGACTGACCATGAGTCTTGACGCCACCTGCGAAGCCATAACGCTTCACGACACCAGCGAACCCGCGGCCTTTTGTCTTGCCGGCCACATCAACATGATCGCCTGCCTCAAATTGAGCTACTGTCAATTGTTGGCCAACGGAATGTTCTGCGGCAGTACGGGTACGAATCTCGCGCAAGAAACGCAGGGCGGGGATGCCATGGTTCTTGCGGCGGTTGGGGTGTTTCTGATCCGGCTTCACAAGGCCCAAATGACCTTGCTGGCCCTTGGTCAGGCGCTTTTCTTTCGTTTCGCCAAAACCAAGCTGGATCGCTTCGTACCCATCAGTCTCTTTCGTCTTCACTTGTGTCACGAAACAAGGTCCGGCTTGAATAACCGTCACGGGTGTTGCCACCCCTTGTTCGTCGAAAATCTGGGACATACCCAGCTTAACGCCTAGTAATCCTTTCACTATTACCTCCCAGGACTGTCAGCTACCAGGCTGAGCTGCATCATCCTATGGTTTTTGCGCATGTAATCGCTCAGCAGAGCGGCTTACAACCAGCGCCTATTAGATTGAAATTTCGATATCAACGCCGGCTGGCAAATTCAACCGCATCAAGGTATCCACAGTCCGCGCATCAGGATCGACAACGTCAATCAGCCGTTTGTGGGTACGAATCTCAAAATGCTCGTGAGAATCTTTGTCAATAAAAGTACTACGACGAACGGTAAACCGCTCTAGCCGCGTTGGCAACGGAACTGGCCCAATTACTCGGGCCCCCGTGCGCTCAGCAGCACCAACGATACGTCTCGCTGATTGGTCGAGTACCCGGTGGTCATATGCTTTCAAACGAATGCGAATCTTTTGCTTAGCCATATATCGCCTCAAGAAGGGTGGCGGTGGCTCTTGCGAGCCACCGCCACCATTTGTTCACTTAGTCTAAAATCTTAGTGATAACACCAGCACCAACAGTCAAGCCACCTTCGCGAATCGCGAAGCGGCCGCCTTCTTCCAAAGCGACGGGGATGATCAACTTAACCTGCAGGTTGACGTTG
>JAHEEY010000320.1 GCA_024640485.1 Chloroflexota bacterium
GCTGGCAGTAAAGACAAAACTCAGCGGCGGCAGCCTTCGCTTCCGCACTGCCTATTGCCAAATGCGGCCCATCTGATCTATGATTACACCTAGTTCGAAGTCGCGAAATTGGGATGCCAACTCTATTCCGCCGCCGCTTCATCACCGCTCATTTCTCCGCACCATCTCCGCAGCCGCTATCAACTCCTCATCCCGATGGCCGCCTGTCTATGGGTGCTCTCTGACTGCTGGGTACTTAGGGTTTTGGGGCAAAGCGTGCCGGCTGCCGCTCAATTACCCCTCTCCCACTGCGCCCGGTTTTCCCTGGCAGGCTGCTGTCGTCTTCGTTCACAATATCCGCATCCTCGCTTGCATCATGAAAAGCGCCGTGTCCAATCAGTGACACAGGAGGAAGATTGTGAAACGATCATTGAATTCCAGTGTGATCTACGTACTGGTACTGGTCATCCTTTTGACCGGATGCGGCGGCGGCCAGGAGGAGCCTGCTGCTGCCGCCGGTGAGGTGGCTGAAGTCACGGCGGCAACCACCGCGCCTACCACCGCGCCAACGCCGGTACCGCCTACAGCCACAGCGGTACCACCTTCGCCCACGCCTACACCGGTGCCGCCCACGTCCCCGCCCACAGAAGTGCCGCCCACGCCGACGCCGGCAGCCACAGCAACACCCAATGCCGAGCAGCTGACCGCCATGGTCGATGACATCCTGCGGCCCTACCTGGACGGCGGCACGGCCATCATCAAGTTTAGCGGCGCGGTCCTCATCGCTCGCGATGGCGAAATACTGGTCAGCAAAGGTTACGGGCTGGCTGATCGGGAGGCCAATCTGCCAAACCTGCCGGAAACCAAGTTCCGTATCGGGGAGATCACGCAGCAGTTCACAGCGATGGCTGTCCTGATGCTGCAGGAAGAGGGCGCGCTGTCCGTGGATGACCCCATCTGCGACTATCTGGCGGACTGCCCCGAAGCGTGGAGGGACCTCACCATCTATCATCTCCTGTCCGATACTTCCGGTATTCCCAGCTACATTGGGATAGGCGACTATTACCAGACCATGGCGACGCCGGCGGCGCCGCAGGTGACCATCAATCGTACAGCTGACCTGCCGCTGCTGCACACCCCTGGGGATGAGATGGAAAGGCGACATACCGGATACGTCATCCTTGGCGCGATTGTGGAGCAAGCCTCTGGGATGAGCTATGAGCAATTCTTGGTTGAAAACATCTTTGATCCGTTAGGCATGTCGTCAACAGGGCTTGGTCGCGATCTAGACGGGCTGGCAATCGGCTATTCAGGTTCTCAACTGGCTGACTCCCTGGACCCTTCCATCCCACTCTCAGATGCCGGTCTATACTCCACGGTGTACGATCTGTTCTTATGGGACCAGGCTTGGTATACCGATCAATTACTGCCTCAGGATGTCCTGTTCGAGATGGTCAAAGCCCGCAATGCTCTTCTTGGTAGGCCGGGCTGGCACAATGGCTATGGTTGGCTGACCGGCACACTGCAAGGACAACGAAGTTTCGTTCAAGTTGACAGGAGTGCTTTTCCGGGATTCTCATCGACAATCTTACGCGTTCCGGAACAGAAGCTATCGATTATCGTGCTAGCCAACATCGGGCAATTCGTCCTTGACCCTTGTTGGGAACAGACCTGGTCGGTAACGGAGGAGATGTTTTCGCTGATGCTGGCAGGAGTCGAGTAATGGACTCGGTCCGCCGGCACGGCTGGCCTGCTTGCCTGTTGGACAATGCCAGTTCCTGAAAACAACGAAACCACCAGCCAACGGGTCAACCGTTGGCTGGTGGTTTCATGTGCTCTTTAGCTAATTGTGTTATCGCTCAATCACTCGGCAACCATCGCCAGCCGTGATCAGCTGCCGGCAGTCGCCTTCAGCAGCTTCACCGCCCGGAAGCCGACCATCTGCCGCCGCTCTTCGTCCCACAGCCGCATCCCCAGTGAGCGCAAACTGATCCCCAGGGTGACCGGCTTCAGCGGCGGGTTGTAGCCGATCTCTTCGTGGCATTTCTCCAGGTTGTAGTTGGGCACCCGCGGGCTGAGATGGTGCACATGGTGGAAGCCGATGTTGCCGGTGAACCACTGCAGCAGCTTGGGCAGTTTGTAGAAGGAACTGCCGTAGATGGCCGCGGTGACGTAATCCCACTGGTCATGGTGCTCCCAATAGACCCCTTCAAATTGGTGCTGCACGTAGAAGAGCCAGACCCCGGCAGCCGCCCCCATATAAAGGATGGGCAGCTGTACCAACACATACGCCTTCAAGCCGATGGTGAAGTAAGCGGTGACGGCAATCGCCAGCAGGGTGAGATTCGCGTAGACCACGCTGAGCCGCTCCCGCTTGGCCGCGCCGGGGGCCGCAAAGCGATGGCTGATCAAGAATAGGATCAGCGGCCCGAAGACGAACATCGCTACCGGATGCCGGTACACACGGTAGGCAAACCGCTGCTTCCAGCTCGCCGCGGCGTACTCCTTGACCGTCATCGTCCAGATGTCGCCGATCCCGCGGCGGTCCAGGTCGCCGGAGGTGGCGTGGTGTAGAGCATGGGCATGGCGCCATTGATAGAAGGGGGTGAAGGTGATCACCCCGGTGATAAATCCGATCCGGCTGTTGGCCTGCCGCGATTTGAAGAAGGAGCCGTGGCCGCAGTCGTGGAAGATGATAAAGGTGCGGGCGAAAAAGCCGGTAGCCGGGATCGCCAGCGCCAGGGTTATCCAATAGGAAATCTCCAGGCTGCGCACCATCAAATAAAAGAGGATGAAATAGGGGATCAGCGTGTTGGCTACCTGCCACCAGCTGCGCCGGCTGTCAGAATCCTGATATTTCGCCACAGCCTGCCGCCACGAGATTAATTTGGAATCGAATACTCTCCTAGTCGCCATACTACCTTCTCCAACTTCGCTAGTCCAGGGGATGTTACCGTGTCTATATTCTACCAAGCCCACCGTCTTGTACCGAAAAAAAACAGCCGAAGGCAAAATTCCTCCGGCAGCCGAGACGCTATTCGCACGATCTGCTGCCGTCATAGGTACGGCAACTTGTTCCTCATATTCTACCATGAGCCATGGCGGAATTCTAGAAGGCGCTCTCAACTCATCCGGCCCAGGCCAGCTCGGCTGGCCGGCTGCCGTCATATGTCATGACCGCCGGAACGCCCGGCAGAAAATGAGCGGCAGCTAAGAACATGCCTTGATTCTGACGAGATTCGCCTCCTTTCAACCCCAGCGTCGTTATTATCTTCAAAACTCACGGAGGAAAAGCTATGACCACCGTTCCGGCGTCGCAGAAGATCTCGCCGTTCGCGGTATTTCGTAATCCATCGTTCACGCGAGTCTGGTTCGCCCAGCTGATCTCAACCATCGGCGACTCCTTCACCATGATTGCCATCGGTATCTACATCTTCCGGCTCACCGGCTCCGCCCTGCAGGTGGGGTTGATGCTGATGGCCACCTCGGTGCCCACCATGATCCTGGGGCTGTTTGCTGGCGTCTTCGTGGACCGCTTTGATCGCAAGAAGATCATGATGGCGGCGGATATCTCCCGGGCGCTGCTGATCTTCCTGATCCCGACGCTGCTCCAGTATCATGTCGCCTGGCTCTATATCATCGTCATGCTGATCAGCTCCATCGGCACCTTCTTCCACCCCGCCTTTGACAGCGTGCTGCCGGAACTGGCCACTGACGAAGAGCTGACCGCGGCCAATTCGATGATCGCCATCAGCTCCTTTGGCTCGACCGCCGTCGGCTTTGCCGCTTCCGGCATGATCGCCGCCTATTCTATCGAATGGGCTTTCTACATCGATGCCGTCACGTTCCTGGTCTCGGCCCTATTCCTGGCTTCCCTCAAGATAGACAAACTGGAAGTCGCGGAGGTGACCAATGTCTCGGCGGTCTTCCGCAATATGCGCGATGGGGCCAAGCTGATGATTGAGACCCCGGTACTCAAGTCGCTCCTGGGCATTTCCCTTCTTTACGCCTTGTCCATTGGCATATGGAATACCATGCTGCTTCCCTTCGCCACCGACGCGCTGGGGGCCACAGAGTTTGAATACGGGCTGCAGGAAGGAGCCACTTCTATCGGATTTGTGGTCGCCAGTTTACTGATGGCCCGCTACGCCTCACGGCTGAGAGAGGGGGTCTGGATAAGCCTCGGCCTGCTGGGGATGGGCTTTTTTGGGGTGTTCTACTCGTTTTCCACCTCCGTACCCCTGGCCATCCTGTTGGTGACCCTTACCGGCTTCTGGAACGCCCCCTATGCCGTCGCCCGGCGCACCTTGATGCAGCGCAATGTTGATCGGGAGATGCGCGGCCGGGTCTTCGGCACCATGATGACCGTCGGCCATGTGGTCATGCTCCTCGGTATGGGGCTGGCCGGCCTGGCCGATTACGTCGGCGTCCGCGAAATGATGCTTGCCGGCACCCTGCTGGCACTGGTGGCCGGTGCGGCGGCCTTGTTCGTGCCCGGCGTTGGCCGTCCGGCGGCCGAATGGCTGCGGGCGGTTTCCCTGCTGCGAACAGCGGATCAGGCGCCGGGGCTGTCGGCTGGCCGTCCCGCGACCCTGGCTGATTTTGACCGGCTGCTCAGCCGGATGCCATCCTTGACCAGCTTGAGCCAGGAAAACCGGGAACGCATGATCGCCAAGTCCCGCTTTGTAGAAGCTGCCGAAGGGGATGTGGTCGTCCGTCACGGCGAAATCAGCGATCAGGCGTACTTCGTGCTCAATGGACGCGTCTTCGCCGGGCGCACTGAGAACGGCCAGGAAAACATCCTGGAAGTGCTCAACGGCGGCGACTTCTTCGGCGAAATCGCCGCCCTGACCGGCATCCCGCGCACTGCCAACATCGTGGTAGAGCAGCCGTCAGAGCTGATCCAGGTGCCGGCCGAGGTGCTCCGCGAGATGTCCAGCCTGCCGGAATGGAACCGCGTCTTCATGAGCAAGATGACCGAACGGATGATCCGCATGAACATGATCGAAATGCCCAAGATGCTCACCCTGGATCAAAGCGTGATGCGTGACCTGCGCACCGAATCGCCTGCGCCCCAGTCGGCGTAGCCCAAAACTTCGCGTCCTACCCCAGCGGTTGTGCCGGGCCATCCTTCGGGTTCGGCACAACCGCGCTCTTCTATACCACCACGCAATCCTCCACTGACCAGCCCTTGATCTTTCGCTCCGGGTTTTCTATAGTAAGGAGAACCTGCTCTGCCAGGTTGGGAGTTCCAACTGCGCGCCGCGCCGCTGCGCCGGTCTGCCAACGGATGAGCCTCACGGCAGTGCCGGCATCGAGGGAAAGCCATGTCCATCTCCAAAACGACAGCCGCTGCTGATGCCAACACAGGCAATCAGCTTGCTCTATCACTGCTGGTCTACGCCATCTTCTGCGGGCTCAGCTACCTGGGCAAATTCTTCTACGTCTTCTTCGGCATCGCCTCTCTGATGGGGCTGCTGCTTCCCCTGGCCTGGGGCAGGCGTTACGGCTATTGGGGGGAGATGGGCTTCACCCGGCAGAATCTGCGCCCGGCGCTGGTCTGGGGGTTGGCCGGCGGCGGCGTCACCGCCCTCATCGGCCTGTGGGTCATCCCCAGCCGGGCGGTTCCCGACAACCTGGGGCTGCAGCTGGCCATCGGGGTGCCTATGTGGATCGTGATGGCCAGCCCCTTTCAAGAGTTCTTCTTCCGCGGCTGGCTCCAGCCCCGGCTCTCACAAACATGGGGCAGGT
>JAHEEY010000321.1 GCA_024640485.1 Chloroflexota bacterium
AATTCTTGATTTATCCCATATTAGATCTACCTAATTAGGATTTGAATGGGTCATATTTATTAGGTGACGGAGGAAGAAATGATGAAGCATGTCAAATTGATCGTGTTGAGTTTGCTGTTGATGTCACTGTTCGTGGCCTGTGGGGGGGATACCGGTGGAGAAACAGAAAGCGGAAGCATGATGCAAAAGATCGGCGACGGTGAAGGCGAAGTTGATATTATCGCCTGGGCCGGCTACATTGAGCGAGGCGAAACTGACCCCGCCTATGACTGGGCTACTGATTTCGAAGCTTCCACCTCTTGCAAGGTGAATGTCAAGGTCGCAGCGACCTCCGATGAAATGGTAGCGCTGATGAATGAGGGTGGATTTGACCTGGTTACCGCTTCTGGCGACGCCAGCCTGCGTTTGATCTCTGGCAACAAGGTGCAGCCGATCAACACCGATCTGATTGACGATTGGTCCGAAGTCGATTCCCGCCTGCAGAATTCCGAATGGCATACCGTCGACAGCGTACATTACGGTGTGCCGTACCAATGGGGCTCCAATGTGCTGATGTACAACACGGAAGCGTTTGGCGGCGTCGCCCCAGACAGCTGGAGCGTGGTCTTCGAAGAAACGACCCTGGCTGACGGCATGTCCAATGCCGGTCGGGTGCAGGCGTTTGACGGCCCAATTTACATCGCTGATGCCGCCTTGTACCTGATGTACAACAACCCCGAACTAGGTATAACCGACCCATATGAGCTGAACCGTGACCAGTTCAATGCCGCCCTTGACCTGCTGCGCCAGCAGCGGGCCCTGGTTGGCCGATACTGGCATGACGCTTTCATCCAGATGGATGACTTCACCAATGAAGGGGTCGCCGCCTCCAGCTCATGGCCGTTCCAGGTCAACCTACTGCAGTTTGCTGGTGAGCCAATCGCCAGCGTCATCCCGGTAGAAGGGGCCACCGGTTGGGCGGACACCACCATGATGCATGTTGATGCCCCCCACCCCAACTGCGCCTACATGTGGCTGAACCACTCCATTAATCCTAACCTGCAGGGTGACTTGGCTGCCTGGTTCGGTTCGGTGCCGGCACGTCCTTCAGCTTGCGACGGGAACGATCTGCTGGGGCCAGAAGGGTGCAAGATCAACGGCATCGACAACTTCGATCGGATCAGCTTCTGGAAAACACCTACAGCCGATTGTGACAGCCAGGACGAATGTGTGCCATATCATGAATGGGTAACTAATTACATCGCGGTAATTGGCGGCCGCTAGCAGCTACGGAGAGCATGGCCTGCGGATTGGGTCGTTGACCCAATCTGCAGGCTTTCCTGACAACTCCTAGGATTGATCTGGGCAGTTGTCAGGCACCAGCATGAATAACCACGAAAATACAGCGATTGAATTCAACCAGGTCAGCCGCCATTTCGGCGAGGTGAAAGCAGTAGACAGCGTAGACCTCACCATTCAGGACGGTGAGTTCTTCACGCTCCTGGGACCATCTGGATCTGGCAAGACAACCTGCTTACGCATGATCGCCGGTTTTGATCATCCCACATCGGGCCAGATCAAACTCCACGGCCGTGATGTAACCAACCTACCAGCTTACGATCGCGAGGTAAACACCGTATTCCAAGATTACGCCCTATTCCCCCATATGAGCGTGGGCGAGAACATTGGCTACGGCCTGATGATTAGGAAGGTGCCAAAGTCGGAGCGCAACCGGCAAGTTAGAGCGATGCTGGAGTTGGTGCAGCTGCCTGGGCTGGAGCACCGCAAGCCATCTCAGCTTTCGGGCGGGCAGCGGCAGCGGGTTGCATTGGCCCGGGCACTGATCAACAAGCCCAAGGTACTGCTTCTGGATGAGCCCCTGGGCGCCCTGGACCTCAAACTACGCCAGCAGATGCAGGTGGAATTGAAATCTATCCAGCATGAAGTGGGAATCACCTTTATTTTTGTGACCCATGACCAGGAAGAAGCGCTGACCATGAGCGACCGGATTGCGGTCTTTGACATGGGCCGCATCGTACAGACTGGCACGCCGTCAGAGCTGTATGAAAGGCCGCGGACTTCGTTCGTGGCCTCATTCGTAGGCACCTCCAATATTCTGAGCGGCGAAACAGCCCAGAAGATCACCGGCTCAGCCCAGAATATTTCGGTACGCCCTGAAAAGATACGGTTGGTAGCGCCGGAGACCGAAACGGCGGACTCTTTCTGCGCGGCCGACGGTCAGGTAACAGCGGTTGTCTATGCCGGCATGATCACCCGCTACACCGTCGCCCTGGCCCACGGTCAGACAATGATCGTAGCCGAGCAGAACCTCGACGATGTCTCAAAGTCGGTGGCCACATCTCGAGGCAAACAAGTCCGGCTCATTTGGCCCTGTTCGGCTAATAATGTCCTGCAAGACCCGGAATGAGGAGCGCCAAGCAACCGAACATGAACAGCCCGCTTTCTCAAGCTAACCCTTCCCGATTGCGGCGGATCTCCACCGCCCTGCACAACCGGCCCGGCTTATTTCTGCTGCTGCTGCTGAGTTTGCCAATGGGATGGATGCTCATTGTCTATATCGGATCCCTCATCGGCCTGTTGATCCAATCCTTCTTCTACCTGGATGGTTTCACCGGACAGGTGGTCAAGGAATTCAGCCTGCGCACCTACCAGGGGCTCTTCACTGAGTCCCATATGGAGATATTTGGCCGCACTGTGGCAATGGCTGCGGCGGTCACCGTTGGCGCGGCCGCGTTGGCATTCCCCTTGGCTTATTACATCGTGCGCTACGCCCATGCTCGGCTGAAAGCGCTGATGTACCTGCTGGTACTGCTGCCGCTGTGGTCCTCCTATATCATCCGGGTCTATTCCTGGAAGTTGATCCTGGCTAAAGAAGGGATTGTCAGCTGGTTTCTAGCCCAATTGGGGCTGACCCCGCTGCTGGACTGGGTACTGCGGCTGCCGGTCATTGGCGGCCCCTCCTTGTCCATCTCCTCGCTGGGGCTGTTCTTCGTTTTTCTATATATTTGGCTGCCCTACATGATCCTGCCGATCATGTCAGCGCTGGAACGGGTGCCCAAGTCTTTGGCGGATGCCAGCGGCGATTTAGGCGGCCGGCCTTTCCACACCTTCCGCTATGTCACATTCCCCTTGGCATTCCCCGGAGTGGTTGCCGGGTCTATTTTCACCTTCTCGCTCACGTTGGGAGATTACATCATCCCTTCGGTGATCGGTGACTCCAGCCCGTTCATCGGCATGACTGTTTACAGCTACCAGGGCACGTCCGGCAACATCCCTATGGCGGCAGCGTTCACAGTGCTCCCTATCGCGGTAATGGCTGTTTACCTAGTGACCGCGCGCAAACTTGGAGCGTTCGATGCATTATAAAAACAACCATCGCCCCAAGACTCCGAAAGGGCTATTACTGTCAGCGATAGGTGTCTTGCTGTTTCTGCACTTGCCTTTCGCGATCGTCATGCTCTACGCCTTCACAACAGACGAGACGACCTTCACTTTTCCGCCGCCGGGATTGACTACCAAGTGGTTTGGGGTGGCTATGGGCAGGCCAGATCTGTGGGCCGCCCTGGGGCTCTCCCTGAAAGTCGCCTCAATCGCCACTGTTTTCGCCCTGCTTCTGGGAACGTTGGCGGCAGCGGCGGTCAGCCGCAGCAAGTTCTTTGGACGCGAATCGATCTCATTTCTGTTGGTGCTGCCCATCGCTCTGCCCGGCATCGTCACCGGCATCGCCCTCCGATCAATGATGGGGCTGGTCAATATCCCCTTCAGCTTTTGGACCATTGTCATCGGCCACGCGACCTTTTGTGTAGTCGTGGTGTACAACAACGCCATCGCCCGCTTCAGACGCATGGGCGACTCGCAGATAGCCGCCTCGATGGATTTAGGGGCTGACGGCTTCCAGACATTTCGCTACATCGTGCTGCCCAATTTGCTGACCGCTTTGGTAGCCGGCGGCATGCTGGCATTCGCCCTCTCCTTTGACGAGGTCATCGTGACCACGTTCACCGCCGGGCAGCAGTCAACACTACCGATCTGGATCTTCAGCCAGCTCACCCGCCCCCGGGATCGGCCGGTGACCAACGTCGTTGCCTTTCTGGTGGTAACCATCACCGCGGTGCCGATTCTTTTGGCCCATCATCTGAGTCAGCGGGACAATCTGTAACATCGTTCCCAGCCCTCAACACCTCTAGAACAGCGTCTCTGAGGGGCTGGTTCCGGCATACAGCTGGGACATTCGTGCAACGCGTTCGCGAACGCGTTGATTACGAACGTCCTTTGCTTATTCTCACAACACGGACTTCAGCATCATGAATCAAGACCACACGTTTCTCGTAGGCCTTGGGCAAGCCGCCGGACTAGGATTTGGGTTGGTCGCAATTCTGTGGCTGCTGAGGCGCTTTAGCTTCATCAAACGGGTCTCGATGTCGCTCCTTGGGGCTGCCATCGCCGTTGGGGTGAACATTGTCCTCCGCGCTGCCGCCGTCCCAGACGATGACATTTACGTCAAGATTTTCACATCAGCCGCCGTCATGCTGGTGGCCAACGCGGCTCTTCAAGTAATCAACTTAGCCATTTGGGAATTTCTGTTTGGCAAACTGCGCCGCATCATCGTGCCGCGGCTGCTGGTAGATTTGTTTAATGCGATAGTCCTGGCGGGCGTGGCGTTGGCACTGCTGGACCGTGTCTTTGCCGTGGATCTGACGGCAGTACTGGTGACGTCTACCGTCGTATCGGCGGTGATCGGCTTGTCTCTACAGGATACCTTGGGCAATGTCATAGCTGGTCTAGCACTGCAGCTAGACCGCCCATTTGAGAAAAGCGATTGGCTGAACATCGGCGAGCAGCATGGGGAAGTGATTGAGATGAGCTGGCGCACCATCACCTTGCGCAGTCTGGACAACCACCAGTACATCATCCCCAATGCCAATGTCGCCCGACACTACATTGTCAATTACTCAAGGCCGACACGGGTACAGCGGCTGCACCTGAACGTGGGCCTTTCCTACAACTACCCCCCAGGCGAGGCAAAGCGTGTCTTGGCTCAGGCGGTCGCCAGAGTTAACGGCGTTCGCAAAGATCCCCCACCGGATGTATTGCTTCTGGAATACGGTGAATCATCGATCAACTATGACGTTCGATACTGGATCGACAACTACAAGCAGCAGGCGGAAATTCGGGACGCGGTTCTGACCCGGATCTGGTACGCAATCCGCCGTGCCGGTATGTCAGTTCCTTTTCCTACGCGCGACCTCAATGTACGGCAGGTTGCCGAGGACCACGAACTACAAATACAGCAGCAGCTGCGCCTGGAGATTCGCGAGCAGCTGCGGCCTTTAGCTGTTTTCGCCCCACTGAGCGACCAGCAGATCGAAAGGCTGGCCCAATGTGCTGTAGTCCATCAATACGCGGACGGCGAGCTGCTGGTCGAGCAGGGAGATAAAGGTGATTCTCTCTTCGTGATCAAGACAGGGCAGGCGAAAGTGGACGTCACGGATACTGATGGTCGGGTCACAACGGTGGCCAGGCTGGGACCCACCGAGTTCTTTGGCGAGATGAGTCTGCTCACTGGTGAACGCCGCTCGGCGTCGGTTGTCGCGGAAAGAGAAACCGAGGTGGTAGTCCTGGACAAATCTGGCTTGGCGAAAGTGCTCGCCGCCGATATGGCCACACTCGAAGCGCTGTCTCAGGTAGTGGAGCAGCGGCTGCAGGATTCCGCGGAAAA
>JAHEEY010000322.1 GCA_024640485.1 Chloroflexota bacterium
GCCTGGACCATTGCCGCCCGCTTCAACCTGAAAATCGATGAGATTCTCTGGTATAACAACCTCACCGAGGATGCCTTGATCCGGCCGGGCGATGAACTGATCGTCAGGCTGATGCCGGGACAGTCACCGCCGCCTACGCCGACACCGCTGGCACATCACATTGTGCAGACTGGCGACTCTATGTGGGCCATTGCCGCTCGCTACGGCTTGACGCTGGAACAGTTCCAGGCGCTCAATGGGCTGGACAGCAGCAGCGTGCTCCGGCCTGGGGACAAGCTGCTGATCAGGTCGCTGCCCACAGCAACGCCGACCCCCGCGGCAACCCAGCCGCCGCCGGCAACCGCAACCCCCGGCGCACCCGAAGAAGCCGCCGCCCAGACCCTTTTGACACCGCCAGCGCCGGCCTCCCCAGACCTCCTTTCGGTGCTGCCGCCGGTGCCCACCCCCACGGCTGCGCCGGTGATTGCGGATGAGAATCCCAGCAGCGCCCTGGGGACGGCAGCGTTTGGGGCGGCGATCCTGTTTTCGCTGCTGGCCCTGCTGCTGTTCGTCAATATCCGCCGCAGCTAGATGCCCGGACCCCACTTATTCCATGCCCTTTCAATCCCTCGCTGCCGGCTGGGAGATAAGTACCAGTTGAGACGCTGTTTCTCGTCCGTTTGCCGCTGAATTCATTCGACTTGGAGAGCCCTCTAAGATATATTTAGGTGACACTAGGTTTCCTGGTTTGCTATGCTTGTCTCTAGCCTGGCGGCTTGTTCTCGGGGGGACAGCCATAGCGCAGTCGCAGTTTCCCATTGCTATGACTCACTTTCACAGCTGAACCAAACAGGAGAGGTTCGATGATTGATTTTACACTGGATGAAGAACAATTGATGCTGACCAACGCCATCCAACGATACGCTGAAGAGCGTGTCAGGAAGGTGTATCGGGACGCGGAAGAAGAAGGGGCCATCCCGGACGAGGTAATCCAAGCTGGCTGGGAAATCGGCCTGCTGCCGTCGGCCGTCCCCGAAGCTTTCGGCGGGTTCGGTGACCATTCCGCGGTGACCGGTGTGGTGGCCACAGAAGCTTTTGCCTGGGGCGATCTGGCCGTCACCATGAGCCTGCTGGCTCCGGGGGCAGTAGCCATACCGGTGTTGAAAGCCGGGACGGATGCCCAAAAAGAGGCTTACCTGCCCTTGTTTTGCGATGAGAAGATGCCCAAGATCGCCGCGGCATTTACCGAGCCCGACATCTTGTTCGATCCTCGGCAGATGAAATGTACCGCGGTCCGTGAAGGGGACCAGATCAAGCTTAACGGCAGTAAAAGCGTGGTGCCCATGGCCGATTCCGCGGAGACTTTTCTGGTTTACGCCAATTTTGAAGGAAGCAGCCAATGCTTCTTTGTCCCCGCCCAAAGCGAAGGGCTGGCCGTTGGCAGCCGCGAAAAGCTGATGGGGTTGAATGCCCTGCCGGCGTTCCGGCTCACCCTGACCGATGTGCTCATTCCGGCAGCTAATCAGCTCGGCGGCGAAGCGGGCATCCCCTTTGATCTAATCCTCAACTGCAGCCGGCTGACCATGGCTGCCGCCGCCGTGGGCATGTGCCGCGGCGCCTTTGAATACGCCCGTGACTATGCCAAAGAGCGGGTCCAGTTTGGAGAGCCGATTGCCCATCGTCAATCCATCGCCTTCATGCTGGCAGAAATGGCCATCGATGTCGATGCCGCCCGTACCATGGTATGGGAAGCCGCCTGGCTGATGGACCAAGGGAAAGGGATTACCCAAGAAGCGACCGTGATGAAGCATTTCGTCGACGAGATGGCCGTTCGGGTCACGGACAAGGCGCTGCAGGTGTTGGGCGGCTACGGCTACATCCGCGAATATCCTGTGGAGCTGTGGCTGCGCAACGCCCGCGGTTTCGCCAGCCTCGATGGCCTGGCCATCGCCTGATTTGACCAACGACTTGGCGATCTCGGCGCTGTCACCCAGGGAGCTAGCCCAGAGGCACCGTCGCAGCATCGCACTGGAGAATTAAGATGATTAGCTTTGATATTCCTGACAGTATTAAGAATCAGCTTCAGATGGTCGAGATGGTCGCCGGGCAGATGATGCGGCCCCAGGCGCGATATTTCGACGAACATGAACATGAGATCCCCCACGACTTCATCAACATGATGTGGCCGGTGATCAAAGATCAGAACAAGCGGATGCTGGACAAGCTGGAAGCGGGAGATCCCAGCCCAACCGCCAGCGGCACCAAGAAAGCCAACACCTCCATTTTGCGGCTGATTATGCTCATCGAGATGCTCAGCTGGGGAGATCCGGGGCAGTATCTGTGTGTCCCTGGCGGCGGCTTGGGCGGCGCCGCCGTCGAGTCCGTGGGCACCACTGAACAGAAACTGCGCTTGATGCGCCGCTTCGCTGAAGGGGACAAACCTTCCTGGGGCTCCATGGCCATCACAGAGCCGGACGCCGGCTCCGACAACAGCGCCATTCGGGCCACAGCCCGATTGGATGAAGCCGCCAACGAATGGGTTTTAAACGGCGAGAAGATATTCATCACCGCCGGGGCCCTCTCGTTGGTTGAATCGGATGGCTTCTGCGTGGTATGGGCCACAGTGGACGCCTCCGCCGGACGGCGAGGGGTCAAATCCTTTGTGGTGGAAGCCAACACCGCCGGCGTGACGGTAAGTCACGGCATGGACAAGCTGGGCATCCGGGCCAGCGACACCGTGGTGATTTCGTTTAACGATGCCCGCATCCCCTATGACAATATCCTGGGCAGTCCTGAAGTGCAGTCGGGCAAGGGGACCAAAGGGTTCCAAGGGGCGATGCGCACCTTCGATGCCAGCCGTCCGGCAGTGGCTGCCAGCGCCATGGGCATCGCCCGCGGCGCCCTGGAATATACCAAGGAGAAGCTGGCGGAAGTCGGGGTCACCGTGGACTACAGCAAGCCCCGCCACCTGCAGTCAGCCTATGAACGGGATCTGATTGACATGGAGGCGAAATACAAGTCGGCCTGGCTGCTCACCCTCAAGGCGGTAGCCGCCATCGTCCACGGCAGGGGCAACCGGCTGGAGGCCAGCATGTGCAAAGCGTATGCCGGCTCCGCGGTAACGGAAATTACTCAGAAATCGGTAGAGCTCCTGGGCCCCCTGGGCTACTCCAGAGAGCTGCTGGCCGAGAAATTCATGCGTGATGCCAAGATCAACGATATTTACGAAGGGACCCGGCAGATCAATCTGCTGATCGTCGCCCGCAGTATCCTGGGCTATTCACGCCACGAACTAAAATAGATCAACTTATTGGTGAATCACGGAGGCACACAATGACACTACACACCAATTCAATCATACAGACAGCTAAGCACAGAGGCCCTGGACGGCCGCGCTTGGGCGAAGAGATGCTCCCTTCAAGAGTGATCAAACTGCCTGAGTCACAGGTTTTGTGGTTGAAGCGAGGCGACGGCGTCTCAGCGTCCGCCAGATTGCGGCAGATCCTCAATGCCGTGGCTTCGTTACCCTGGAAAGAACTTCCCCCCGATCCGGGGCCAGGCAGGCCTATCCGCAGCAGCTACAGCGTACCCGACAGAGCGATCGAACAGCTGCAGCAGATCACCGGCGAGCGGGTCATGGTAGCAGCGGTTCGCAGAGCGATCCGGGCCGACATGGCAGGCTTGCTGGAGTAGTGAACTAAACTAATTACTTAAAAGAGCTGTCCCCACTGGGGCAGCTCTTTTAACATCAATCTATCGCGGTCCGGCCAGAAAGGCCGTGGTGAAGAAGAGCGAACATCCATATGAGCGTTAAGCCCCAAGCGGTGCGGGTGGGCACGATTGCGCCGCCGTTTACCCTACCTTCCGTGCAGGGAACGGATCGGTCCCTATCCGAGTTTGCCGGCAGCAAACACCTTCTGCTGGTGTTTTTGCGTCACCTGGGTTGACCGTTTTGCCAACGGCATTTGGCGCAGTTGCGCCGAGATTATGCGAAATTCCAGGCAGTTGATTGTGAGATCTTGGCCTTGGCGCATGGAAATTTCAGCGGCACGCGGACCTACTTCTCAGAAAAGGAGCTGCCGTTCCCTGGCCTGGTTGATCAGGATCATCGGGTCTTCGACCTGTACGAAGTGGAGAGCCGGCTGACCTCGCTAGGACAGCGTCCGGCGCTTTTCATCATCGACAAGAGCGGTATCATCCGCTTTGCCCACCTGGCCTCGCAGCAGTGGCAGATACCGACCAACGGTCAGGTGCTTTCCGTTTTGAGGGGTTTGGCAGGATAAATGGTGGCTGGAGGCGTTGGCGGCGAAATCAGCGCCCCTGCTGCCATTCCCGCACCATCTGCCGCTGCGCGTCGGTCTCCGGCGACTCCCGCCAACCGTCCGGGGTATCGCGCCGCCAGGCGCCGATCTTGGCGATCGCCTGATTGCCGGTTAGCCCATGCCGCACCAGCCAGCAGCCGATCACCGTTCCGGTGCGTCCGATTCCCCCGTAGCAGTGGACATAGACGCAGCTCCCTTTTGCCACTGCCCGATCGATGTTATTCAGGATCTTAACCATCAATTTGTCAGTCGGGACGGATACATCTTTGATCGACAGCCGCTGATAGACGATCACCTTGCCCCGCTCCCCGGCCAGCTCGGCAGCTATTGGCGCATACGCCTTCAATCCATATTCCCCTGCCTCGGTCAAATCGAGAAAGTAGTCCACACCGGCATCGAGAAACTTGCCCAGCTTCACTTCCGCCTCGTCACTGCTCTTGGCGCCGGGATATTCCCCGCCCATAAGCCTGCCGGGCATCGGCTTTTCGAAGGTCAGCTGGCGGTAATCTACCGTATAGGAATCTGGAATTGGTCGTGACCTGCTCATTTGTTCGCTCCAATGGCTTACGCATTTCAACGCCGCTGGCTTCTACCTTGGCGCTGCCGGCCCCAATTCTATTCGATTTTCATCGGTTAGCTAGCTGCGGGACGGCCCCATCCCTCTTGGTGTCAATTTCACTCCTACACGAAAGGACTGTCCGGCGGCAGAATTTGCGCGAGACAGCCCTCAGATAGCTCGTTCCCTCTATCCTATACTTTTCGAATATGAATCAATCAAAGCTGGGCCGTTTTCCAGCAGATCAATGTCCAGCGCTGCTAATCTCTCAGCCGAAGCTGATCCCCTGGGCCAGCGGCAGCTGATCTGACCAGTTGATCGTGTTGGTCTGCCGGCGCATGTACCCCTTCCAGGCGTCGGATCCCGATTCCCGCCCGCCGCCGGTCTCTTTTTCACCGCCGAAGGCGCCGCCGATTTCCGCGCCGGAGGTGCCGATATTGACGTTGGCGATGCCGCAGTCTGAGCCGGTCGCCGCCAGAAACGCCTCGGCGGTGCGCATGCTTTCGGTGAAGATGGCGCTGGACAGCCCCTGGGGCACGCCGTTGTGCAGCGCCAGCGCTTCCTCAAAGCTGTCATAACCCAGCAGGTAGAGGATTGGGGCAAACGTCTCCCGCTTGACCACCTCCGATTGGGCCGGCATCTTGACAATTGCCGGCTCGACGAACCGTGGCCCCATCGCCGGCAGCCGCTTGCCGCCGGTCACCAGCTGGCCCCCTTCTTTCGCCGCCTGATCAAGCGACGCCATCATCTGCCCCACAGCGGTTTCGCTGACCAGCGGTCCGACCAGAGTGCCAGCTGCCAGCGGATCGCCGATCTGCAGCTGCTGGTAGGCGCCGGAAAGCC
>JAHEEY010000323.1 GCA_024640485.1 Chloroflexota bacterium
GCACAGCCGGGCGCAGTGATCCACGTTGTTGGTGCCGATCAGTGCCCGTATCATCTTCTGGAAAAGGTAGGTATCTTCGTTGGTCGCTTTGGCGCTGGCATAGGTAGCCACGGCGTCGCCGCCGTGCTGCTTCACCACCCGGGCCAGTTCATCGGCGACCAGATCCAGCGCCTCATCCCAGGACGCTTCCCGCCAAACCGGCGCCGCGCTGCGCCCTTCCCCCCGGTTGGCCCGAATCAACGGCCGTTTCACCCGCCCAGGGTGTTTGACGTAGTCGGTGCCAAACCTTCCTTTCACACAAAGCATGCCGTAGTTCGGCGCGGCATCAAACGGCGCTTCTACCGAATAGATGAAGCCGTCCTTGACGTTCAGCTTCATCTGGCATCCCACCCCACAGTAAGGGCATGTAGTCCGCACACTGCTGTCAGGTGTGATCATGAATTACCTCCACGCGCTTCTCTTTTCGGCTTTCGGCCTCTCTTAGTCTCTCGGAAAATGTCATCGGGGTTCATCCCCTGCTCCAGCAGCACCTGCCGCTTGGGCTTTAGCGCCCCGGTCGGGCAGACGCCTACACATTGGCCGCAGAACACGCAGGTGGTGTCCGGCATCCCCTGGTTCATGAATGTGCCGATGCGGGTCTCAAATCCGCGCCCATCAAAGCTGAGGGCGAAGGCGAACTGAGCGTCTTCGGCGCACACCTGCACACAGCGCCAACAGTTGATGCACTGGTTGTAATCCCGGATGTAGAAGGGATTGTCATCGTAAACGGGCGACTCGCGCCGCTTGAACTCGGCGAATCGCTCGGGATCTGCGCCGCTCTCTTTCAGCAGCGCCAGGATGCCGGGCGCCTCGGAAAGGTCCACGGTCGAGGAAAGCATCTCCAGAATAGTCCGGCGATTGCGCACAACTTCATCGGTCTGGGTCTTCACGTTCATGCCCTGGCTGCACTCGGCCACACAGGCGGCGGCGTTGGTGCGCCAGCCGGCGTCTACCGAGCAGACCCGGCAGAGGCCGTTGGCCTTAAGACTGTCGTGATAACAGATAGCCGGTATCTCGATCCCCAGCTGCGCCGCTGCGTCCAGGATGGTCGTCCCTGCCGGCACGGTGATTTCGGTGCCGTCAATTGTTAGGGTTACAGTTTCACTCATTAGATCTCCCGTCAGTTCGACTTGCGGCGGCCGAAGCCGCCCGATCAGTCAGCATTGGATCAGGCCACCAGTTCGGGCCACAGCTTGACAGCGCTCATGATGGCCGAGGCTGCCGTCTGCCCTAAGCCGCACAGTGATGTCTGGGTCATGGTGGCACCGATGTCCTGCAGCGCCCGCAGATCGGCGGCGCCGCGGCTGCCTTCAGCGGCGACCCGCTCCAGGATTTCCAGCTGCCGCTGGGTGCCTATCTGGCAGGGGAAGCATTTCCCGCAGCTCTCATGGGCAAAGAAATGGGCCAGCTGGATCATCATCTCGCGCACATCCACCGACTCATCCATCACCACAATGGCGCCAGAGCCCAGGGGGACCTGATTGGCTCTGGCATCTTCATAAGTCAGGGGCATGTCGATCATCCCGGGGTTGACGAAGACGCCGGCAGCGCCGCCAACCAGGCATCCCTTCAGCTGTTTGCCGCCGCGCACCCCGCCCGCCATCTCCAGCAGCTGCCGGATGGTCAGCCCGAAGGGAACCTCGTAGGTTCCCGGCTGCTCCACATGTCCGCTGACACAGAACAGCTTTGTTCCCGGCGACTGTTTCGTGCCCATCTGGTTCCACGCTTCCTCACCGGCATTGAAGGCCGCCAACGCCATCACCAGCGTCTCCACGTTGTTGATCGCGGTCGGCTGCCCGAACAGGCCGTGGGTGGTTGGGAACGGCGGCTTGATTCTTGGAAAGCCCCGCTTGCCTTCGACCGCTTCGAAGAGAGCCGTTTCCTCGCCGCAAATATAGGCGCCGGCCCCCAAGCGCAGTTCGATGTCAAAATGGAACCCCTCGCGTCCCAGGATGTCCCGCCCCAGGTAGCCGGCAGATCTGGCTGCCGCAATTGCCGCCTGCAGCCGCCTGAAACTTCTGGGATACTCGCCCCGAATCAAGATCCAGCCGTTTTCGGCGCCAACGATATAGCCGATTAACGTGGCTGCTTCGATCAGGCTGAAAGGGTCTCCTTCCATGATCGTCCTGTCTTTGAAGGTGCCCGGTTCGCTTTCGTCAGCGTTGACCACCACATGCTTCTGGCTGGCTGGCGCCGGCGCGTTCCGGACCATTTCCGCCTTGACCCCCATGGGGAACTGGGCGCCGCCGCGGCCCAGGATTTCGGCCGTCTTGTTGGAGGCTATCAGCGTGGTGGGATCCATCTCCAGCGCCTTGCCCAGCCCTTGGTAGCCGCCGTGGGCCAGGTAATCTTCCAGGCTGCCGGGATCGACAATACCAACCCGGCCCAGCGCCAGCCGGGGGCTGCCGAACACCTTGGGCCCGGGCTCTGGATAGCTGCCGTCCAGGAATTCAGGGACTCTTGCCGCCGTCAGCTGCCCGGCGGTCCTGGTTCCGTTCAAGGCGTTTGGCCCGTGTTCGCACATGCCCAGGCAGGGGACCAGCTCGTAGGTCACCGAGCCGTCGGCACTGGTCTGCCCATTCTCCAGCCCTAGCTGGCTCTCGACCGCCTCGATGACCGCCGCCGATCCGGCGAGGTGGCAGGAGCTGCCTTCGCAAATGCGAATGACCTTCTTGGCCGTCGGCTGGTTGTAGAACATGGTGTAGAACTCAATCACCCCATGGACGTCAGCTGCCGGCACCCGAAGGGTCTGGCTGATGGCTTCCTGAACCGCCTGGGGAAGCCAGCCGTAAATCGCTTGTGCCTCATGCAGCATGGGCAGCAGCGCGTCCCGCCGATGGCCTTCAAATCTTTTCACAATAGGTTCTAGGAGCGCCATGTCAATCTGATTCATTACGTCAGTCACGAAGTCACCTCAAGTACCGCCCAAGTTGCATCGCTGCAAGAATTTAGTTGTTGTCAATCTTTTCCACTGCCTACAGATTAACGGATGAATGAACGACTCCGCAAGCAGCCTGTCTACCGCCTGTGCGCAATCCATGAAAGCCAACCTCCGGACACGCCGATTTGCGGCTGTCCAACCGCTGCCCATGGAAGATTCCTCAGCCCGGTTGGCGGCGTGGTCTGCCCATTTAGGAAGCTGCTGCCCCATTCCAGGAAATCTTCTTAGTTTGTGCGGGACTGAGAACCCGCTGGGGATGGGTGTAGATCCGCATCCGGTCCTGGCGCAAGTAGGCCACGACAGTGATGTTCCACTTCTCTGCCAACGCCACCGAGAGGCTGGTCGGTGAGGTTCGCGAGCATACGATGGGTGTGCCCAGCTTTCGGGCCTTGTTGATCATCTCACTGCTGACCCGTCCGCTGCTCAGCAATATCCGGCCCTCAGTGGCAACCTGCTCAAACAAAGCTTCCCCTTTAAGCCGGTCCAGGCAGTTGTGCCGCCCCACATCTTCGACCTGAAGCAAGATACGCGCCGTATCTGCCAGAGCGGCTGTGTGAATACCCCGTGCCCGCTGGTACAAGCTGGCACCTTGATGCATCTGTTTCATCAGCTCCGCCAGCTGCTGATGAGTTGCGGTCAAAGCCGAATCCAGCGGCGCGTGCTTTTTCGATAAATCATCAAAGGTCACCCCGCCGCCGCAGCCGGCGGTGACGATGGCACGCTTGGGCAGCTCCAACTCAGCGTTATGCAGCCAGACGTCAACACACGTCTTACCTTTGGAGACATGAATCGCCCGCACATCGTCCAGGCTGTCGATCAACCCTTCATTTGCCAGGAAGCCCACCGCCAATCTATCCAGCTCTCCCGGCGAGCACATGAAGGTAGCCAGCTCTTTCCCGTTTACGGAAATGCAGGCCAGCGCCTCTTCCACGATCTCCGCTTCCACATCTAGTTGAGATCCCTGGGTGATGCTGATATACCGAACTGGTTTCACACCGCCGCCGGTGCCGTTTTCATTATCCCGACTCATGCACGTCTCCGATTTCGCCGCGGCGCTTCCAAATTGGCCATCTTCCCATTTTTGCCTGGAGCTGGTGACCGAATCGATGTCATCTACCTGAATGAGGATAGCCATAGGTGCCGCATGTTCCGCAATTGTATGTTACCAGTGGATAAATTCCAACGGAGAGGGCAGCGCCGCTGGCGCTTTCCCCTTGTGGGTTGATTATCAATTCATCCAACGCTAATAAAACTCGCCCCTTTCCACACCCATTTTGGTTGAAAATGCCCACAACTCGCAAAGGCATGGCGCTGCCATCTATGTATGAATCAAGCAAATGACAACCATCATAGTCGGCATATGACATTTGTTACTGCATTACATCCAATGTGATTGTAGGATATACTCAGTTAACTTCGTTTACTTAGCTTCCTAAGGAGTTGGATATATGTTTTCACCTACCCCATTGAACTTGCGCACGCCAGTACCAAGCGATATCGATATCGCTCAAGAGGCGACGCTCAAACCTATTACTCAGGTGGCGGAAGAACTGGGACTTCAGCCTGACGAGCTAGAAATGTACGGCAATTTCAAGGCCAAGGTTCTCCTTTCAGTTCGCGACCGCCTCCAGGATCGACCCAACGGCAACTACATCGACGTTACCGCCATCACTCCAACTCCCTTAGGAGAAGGCAAGACCACGACCACCGTCGGCCTGAGTCAGGCGTTGGGCGCCCATTTGGGCCAAAAAGTAGTTACCTGCATTCGACAGCCTTCCCAGGGCCCGACCTTTGGCATCAAAGGCGGCGCCGCCGGTGGTGGGTATTCGCAGATCATCCCCATGGAAGATTTCAATCTCCATTTGACCGGCGATATCCATGCCATCACCGCCGCCAACAATCTCCTGGCTGCCGCTATCGATGTTCGTATGTTCCATGAAGCCCGCCAGACCGACGAAGCGCTTTTCCGCCGCCTTTGCCCAACCGCAAAAGATGGCAGCCGCTATTTCTCCCCGGTCATGTTGAAGCGGCTCGAGAAGCTCGGGATCGATAAGACCAACCCGGATGATTTGACGCCGGAAGAAGCCAGCAGATTTGCTCGCCTCGATATCGATCCCGAAAGCGTGACCTGGCGTCGTGTCACCGACACCAATGACCGCTACCTGCGCGGCGTAACCGTTGGTAAGGGTCCAGCTGAGGCAGGATTGACCCGCGAAACCGGTTTTGATATTACCGTCGCCAGCGAAATCATGGCCATTTTGGCCCTGACCACCAGCCTCGCCGATATGCGCGATCGCTTGGGTAGAATGGTCATCGGCACCAGTCGCGCCGGCGATGCCGTCACCGCCGATGATATTGGTGCTGGAGGCGCTTTGACCGTCTTGATGAAAGACGCCATCAAACCGACCTTGATGCAGACCTTGGAAGGAACGCCGGCATTCATCCATGCCGGACCTTTCGCCAATATCGCCCACGGCAACAGCTCCATCATCGCTGACCAGATTGCCCTTAAGCTAGTCGGTCCCGACGGCTATGTGCTGACCGAGTCCGGCTTCGGCGCTGACATCGGTATGGAGAAATTCTTCAACATTAAATGCCGCTACAGCGGATTGATCCCCAATGCCGTCGTTCTGGTTGCCACCATCCGCGCCCTGAAGATGCACGGCGGCGGCCCCACCGTGA
>JAHEEY010000324.1 GCA_024640485.1 Chloroflexota bacterium
GCCGAGACCTGCTCTAGAATTTCATCAGGAAGCGCGGCAAGCATTCCGGCTCTCTCCACCGCCCCCAGACCGCCAGGATCTTGGGCATAGAAGATGTCCGCTGGCGAATTCTCACCCTCTTCCAACAGCGTGGCGGCCAACTCAGCCGTGCCGCCGTAACGGACCTCGACTTCAATACCGGAAGCTTGAGAAAACTGCTCAATAATGGGCGCGACCAGGCTCTCACTGCGTCCCGAATAGAGGATTAGTTTATTGGCGTTGGCCGACTCGCTGGCTGAATCCGACTGGCAGCCGGTCAACAGCAGAAGTGCCGTTAGTGCCGCGAAAAGAATTGTGTATGCTTTGATTTTTGACAATGTTCGCTCCAGTTCTATGTAATGCAACAACCGCCGGCAATTATGATTACCGGCGGCTGTTGAATCAAGACAAATGGTTAAGTTGAGCTTGAAACCAGGTATGGATTTTATTTTCCGCTGCAGACAACTGCAAGTTAACCGAGGTTCAATTGAGAGATCGGCGCCGGCAGTGACGGCCGGCGCCGCCAGCTGTTGACCACACCGGAATCATCGATTGTCAGTGATGAGCCCATGGACCAGAGCGACCGCTTCTTTGGCATTCTCCTCATCAACAACCAGACTGATACTGCACTCAGAAGAGCCTTGAGCGATAGCGATGATGTTCAGATTCTCGCTTCCCAGAGCGCTGAAAATACGCCCAGCGATACCTGGGGTGCCGCGCATGCCAGCGCCGACAATGGTTACAATGGAGACATCATCGAAAGACCAAATCCGGTCGATGTCACGTCGCTCCAATTCTGAGGCAAACTCATTCTCCAAACTGCCGATCACGCCCTTGGCCAGTTCATTTGAAGTGGCGAAACATATTGACTGTTCGGAAGAGGCCTGACTGATCAGCAGCACGCTGACTTTCTCTTTGGCAACAGCGCCGAAGGTCCGGGCGGCAATACCGGGGACGCCGATCATCCCTTTGCCTTCCACAGTAACCAGACTCAGGTGATTGATACTGGTTACAGCTTTGATCCCTGAGTGACCATTGCCATTATCTGGGACGATCACCGTGCCCTGGTGGTTCGGATTGAAGGTGTTCTTGATCCGCAGTGGAATCCCATTTTCTACACAGGGACGGATTGATTTAGGGTGAAGGACCTTGGCGCCGTAGTAGGCCAATTCAGACACTTCAAGGTATGAAAGTGTGGGGATCGACCGAGCATCAGCCACCAATCGAGGATCAGCGGTCATCACACCGTCGACATCTGTCCATATCCAGACCTCATCAGCCTGAAGTACTTGCCCGAGGATGGCGGCCGAAAAATCAGACCCTCCCCGGCCCAAGGTGGTGGTAATGCCACTGCTGGTAGCGCCGATGAAACCTGTCACGATCGGGATCGTCCCCTGGGCTAGAAGCGGATCCAACCTGGCTCGGGCAGCCGCTTCTGTCTGGGCAAACAAGGGCGAAGCTGCCTGAAAGGTGTCATCAGTGATGATCAGTTCAGTCGCATCGATTGCCTCGGCCTGGTGACCCAATTGACGCAGGTAGCCAGCGACGATCCGGACACTCATCTGCTCGCCCATACCGCCGATGGTATCCAGCGCTCTGGGAGTCAGCTCGCCCAATACCCATACCGCCTGGCAAAGATCTACGTAACGCTCGATAAAGGCGCCAATGTCCCTTTCCACACTTTGGCGCTCCTGTTCATCCTGAATCAGCTCCCCGATCGCCTGGAAATGAATCTGGCGCAGCTGCTCAGAGATTTGAAGATATGTTTTGCTGTCCCCTTCAACTGCCGTCGTAGCGCCATTTAGCAGCAGATCGGTGACTTTGACCGGCTTGGAGCCCATGGCCGAAGCAATCACCACGACCTGCCCATGCTCATCCCGGGCATTCAAAATGAGTTCGGCTGTTTCACGAATAGCGGCGCCGGTTCCCACCGATGTGCCGCCAAATTTCATTACTAGCGTCATGATCCCTCCACCAGGCTGCGTTAGATTTGTGCCAAAGCCTGTTCGATATCAAACAAAATATCCGCGGTATCCTCAATGCCGATGGCAAATCGCACCAGATTGTCCTTCATGCCAATGTTCAACCTTTCCTCTGTGGAGAGCTCGTAGTAGGACATCAGCGATGGCTGTTCAATCAGGCTTTCAACACCGCCCAAGCTGGGGGCGATGTAGGGGATTTTCATGGCATCAATGAAGCGTGATGTGGTATCGAGCACATCTTCATTTTCAATTGGGGCGATTTCGAAACTGACCACGCCGCCAAAGCCGGACATCTGCTGGCGAGCCACTTCATGATCGGGATGGGACGCCAACCCCGGATACCAGACACGCTCAACCTTAGGATGGGCCTCAAGCGCTTCAGCCACCGCTTGGGCGGTCTGATTCTGCCGAGTTACCCGCAGTTCCAAAGTTTTCAGCCCCCGCTCCAGCAGATAGGCGGCGTGCGGGTCGGTGATCCCGCCCAGGACCCCTTGGCTTTGGCGCAGGGCGTGGATTAAGCCGGCCTCGCCGACGGCAACGCCTGCCATGATGTCGTTGTGGCCCGAGAGGTATTTGGTAGCACTGTGTACCACCAAATCTATACCAAAATCCAGGGGGCGCTGATTGATCGGAGTCGCAAATGTGGCGTCTATGATCGTCTTGATTCGCTGGTGCTTGCCGGCGATGGCAGCCAGCCGGTTGAGATCCGCGACGCGCAGGTACGGATTGGTGGGGCTTTCGCTGATAATCAGGCGGGTGTTCGGCTGAATCGCCGCTTCCAACGCCTCATAATCACCCATCGGCACGGCGACGGATTCAATGCCCAGCCGGGCCAGGAAGATATTGCAGAATTGACGGGTCTTTTTATAGCAATCATCTGTGAAAATGACCTGGCTGCCGGTAGGTAGAATCGAAAGCAGCACCTGTGTCACCGCCGACATGCCTGATGGAAACAGCATGGCGGCGCCCCCATTTTCGAGGGCGGCAATTCTGGCTTCGACCGCCTGTACAGTGGGATTTCCGTAACGCCCATACTCTTCCCTGCCGGGAAGGCCGCCCCACATTTTAGCATCCATGAATGCCCTGACATCGGCTGTGTCATCGAACGTATAGGTCGCCGTCTGCACGATTGGGGTGATCAGCGCGTGATTGGCGTTGGCCCGGCGGCCGTCAATCTCGCCATGTACCGATCGGGTGGAACGGCCAAAAGCGCGTTGGCTTGTCTCATTCTTGGATAATTCTACTTTCCCGGCGAAATCGATCATTGTAATACCTCAAATTCAAATCTCTGGGGCGGATGGCATCGCCCTCATTTTCAACGCAACAAAAAAGCTCTCCGCTGTTTCCAGATCCAGAAAAAGCGAAGAGCCGTTATATACAACAACGCCTCTTCCAGAAGGTGTGAAGAGGCTTACTAAAATCAGCAATGCCACATCTCATCTTCCAGAAGTTGTCTTCTGTCGGATTTAGCACCATCTCGACCACCTAAGTGAATCGCGGTTGCTGAGGCTTCATCGGGCCGTTCCCTCTGCCTCTCTGGATAAGAAGTGGGCGACTAAGTTACTAGTCGCGCATATTCAGTTGTAGAGAAGATGGTAGCAGAAGAGGCCGCGGATGTCAAAGCAACCGCGGATTTGTTAAGCGCCAGATAAGCGCAGCCTAGAGCCATGATCCATTACGCCAGCGATACAAAGGGTTGTATAATCCGCCGCCATGGCTTTTGAATTCGAAATAACCGCAATTGATCCTCAGAGTGGCGCCCGCATCGGCCGTTTCCACACACCGCACGGCACTATCCCTACCCCGGTATTTGCTCCAGTAGGGACGCAGGCAACAGTCAAAGCTTTGAAGCCAACCGACCTGAAAGCGTTGGGAGCATCGCTAATTCTCAGCAACACGTATCACCTATACCTGCGACCGGGTGACGAGCTGATTCGGGATTTGGGCGGCCTGCACCAGTTCATGGGATGGGACGGGCCTATCCTTACCGACAGCGGCGGCTTTCAAGTATTTAGCCTGAGCGACAGCCGCAAGATTGACGCTGATGGGGTTACCTTCAAGTCCCATCTAGACGGCTCCAGCCACCGCTTCACGCCCGAAAAGAGCGTCGCCATCCAGGAAAACCTGGGCGCAGACATCATCATGGCATTTGATGAGTGTCCACCACCGACTGATTATGATTATGTCAAGTCTTCACTGGCCCGCACCCACCCGTGGCTACTACGCTGTCTGGAGGCGAAAACCAGGGACGACCAGGCGCTGTTCGGGATCGTCCAGGGTGGTATTTTCCCGGAGCTGCGCGAAGAGAGCGCCCGGTTTATGATCGAGCTTGATCTGCCCGGTTATGCCATCGGCGGACTTGCTGTTGGCGAAACCAAGGGCGAGATGTACAGCACCCTGGACACCCTGAATCCCATTCTGCCCAAAGGCAAACCGAGATATTTGATGGGCGTAGGCGCCCCGGAGGATGTCATCAACGGCATCCTGCGCGGGGTCGATATTTTCGACTGCGTCATGCCGACGCGCATCGCCCGGAATGGTTCGGCGTTTGTCAAAGGGGGGCGCTTGAATCTGCGCAATGCGCAGTTTGCTAAAGATCCGGCGCCGGTTGACAGCAGCTGTACCTGCTACACCTGCACGACTTTCAGCCGGGCGTATATCCGGCATCTGGTCAAGGCGAACGAGATATTGGGGCACATTCTGCTGACCACGCACAACGTTCACTTCTTGATTGATCTGGTCGAGAAATCACATGAGGCGATCAGGCAAGGCGTCTTCCGACAGTTTGCCGCTGACTTCCTGAAGCATTATCCCCCGGCCTAGCCATTTTGCGGCTGGCGCATTGAAGGAACCAATATGAACCTGTTAGAAGCAATCATCCTGGGCATCATTCAAGGTGCTACCGAGTTCTTGCCCGTCTCCAGTTCCGGTCATCTAATCCTACTCCCAAGCCTATTCAATATCCCGATACCCAGCCTATCGGTGGCGGCGGTGGTCCACGAGGGCACGCTTCTGGCGGTATTAATCTACTTCCGCCGCGATCTGCTGCAGATTGTGAAAGCAGTCTGGGCTGGCATCGTGCAGCGCAAGCCTTTGGCCACCGAAGATTCGCGTCTCGGCTGGTATATCGCCATAGGATCGATTCCGGCAGCGGCTGCCGGCTTGACCCTGGAAAGCAGCTTCGAGCGTATTTTCGGCACCCCCTCCTATGCCGCCGTTTTCTTGCTGGGAACTGCGCTGATTCTGTTTGTTGGTGAGCGGCTGCTCACTGGGAAGAAAACAGTGGCAGAGATGGGATGGTTGGATGCATTGATCATCGGCATTGCCCAGATGATGGCGCTGCTGCCTGGTATTTCCCGCAGCGGCAGCACCATCGCCGCCGGCCTCTGGCGCGGTCTGGATCGCACCGCCGCCGCCCGCTACAGTTTTCTACTCGGTGTACCAGCCATATTGGGCGCAGGCGTTCTGGCGGCGATTGATTTCGCCGGCATGGATGATATCGCTTCTCAACTGCCGGTTCTGACAGCCTCTTTCCTTTCGGCAGCGATCACCGGATACATCTGTATTCACTTCCTGCTGGGTTGGCTGCGACGGCATACGCTGTATGGATTCGCCGCCTACTGTGCTGTTTTCGGCCTCCTCTACCTAGTCCTCAAATA
>JAHEEY010000325.1 GCA_024640485.1 Chloroflexota bacterium
ACGCATCGCCTTGGTAAAGAACCGGGTATAGATCAGATGCATGGTGGCATGCTCAATTCCGCCGGTATATTGGTCCACGGGCAGCCAATATGCCCCTTCCGCGGGATCAAACGGCCCATCCAGGAAGTTCGGGCTCAGGTATCGGTACTGATACCATGACGAGCACATGAACGTGTCCATGGTATCCGTCTCCCGCAGAGCAGCACTGCCGCACAGGGGACAGGTGGTATGGATAAACTCCTCGTGGAATTTCAACGGGCTTTCACCAGTAGGCATGAACTCCACATCGTCAGGCAAGATGACCGGCAGATCTTCATCGGGCACCGTCACGGCGCCATGTTCCGGGCAGTAGATGATGGGAATCGGCGCGCCCCAATACCGCTGCCGGCTGATCAGCCAGTCGCGCAGTCTGTAGTTGACCGCCGCCGATCCGCGGCCGTTGGCCTCCAGCCAATCGGTGACGGACTTGACGGCTGATTCCCCTGGCGTGCCGCTGTATTCGCCAGAATGGATCATGGTGCTGTGTTCGTGATGATACAAGACATCCTGATAGAACTGGCAGCTCCACAACATTTCCATCACGGACCGCTTGTCAGCGGTGGATGGTTCCAACTGGTGGCATCTTGACAGTATCCGGGCCTCATTCTCAACTGAATCCAACAGAATGGTCTCGTCAGTGAAGACAAACTGCCACTCGGCGCCGACCAACTCTACCCAGGCGCCTTCCTTCAGGTGCTTCCTGGCAGTTTCCAGGTAATCAGCGACTTCTGCAGGGGACAGCGTGACACACAGGCCGCCGTCACAAGCTTCAGCGGAAATGTTCGCGCTGCTCAACGCCGCAGCAAACCCTTCCCGCATCGTTCCCTCAACAACAAATGATTTGGTCACGCCGTCGGTTCGGGCCAACACCGGCACGATGGGCAAGCCAAACTTGATTGCGAACTGGAAGTCACGCTCATCATGAGCGGGAACAGCCATGATCGCGCCCGAACCATAAGTCATCAACACGTAATCCGCGATCCAGATGGGCACGCGCTTTCCATTGACAGGGTTGATAGCATAGGCGCCGGTGAACACACCGCTCTTCTCGCGGTCAGCGGACTCTCTGTCAATCTCACTCATGCGGGCGGCATCTGCCCGGTATTGGCTGACAGCGGATGATTGCACATCGCTGGTAATCTTGTCTACCAAGGGATGCTCTGGGGCCAGCACCATGAAGGTGGCTCCCCACAAGGTGTCCGGTCGGGTGGTGAAGATTTCCAGGGGATCCCCACCTTCGGTGTGGAAGATCACGTCTGCGCCTGTCGATCGGCCAATCCAGTTAGTCTGCATCACCCTGACCCGCTCCGGCCAGTCAACAGTGCTGAAGTCCAACAATTCATCCGCGTAATCGGTGATCTTGAAGAACCACTGCTCCAGCTCCTTCTTTATTACAGGGGTTTTGCAGCGTTCACAGTGCCTATCGTCACCCCAGACCTGTTCGCGGGCCAAGGTTGTGTTGCAGTTGGGGCAAAAGTCAACCGCAGACAGCTTGCGGTAAGCCATGCCCATTTCCACCAGCTTCTTGAAGAACCACTGGGTCCAACGATAATAAGCTGGCGATGAGGAAACCGCTTCACGTTCCCAGTCAAACATGGCCCCCATGCTGCGCAGCTGCAGACGCATACGTTCGATGTTGGCTTCAGTCCACTTGCCAGGATGGATTTTTCGCTGAATGGCAGCATTTTCCGCCGGCAGCCCAAAGGAATCGAAGCCCATCGGAAACAGAACGTTGTAACCCTTCATACGCATGTAGCGTGCTCTGGCATCGCTGGGCGTCATGGCGTACCAGTGACCAATGTGCAGATCGCCGGATGGATACGGCAGCATGGTCAGCGCGTAATATTTCTGCTTGCTGGTATCGACCTTTGATCGATATAGGCCATCTTGGGCCCATTTAGCCTGCCATCTCGGCTCAATTTCCTGAGGATTGTAACTGCTCATTTTCAACTTCTCCTATCACCAAGGATCATCCATTTGAGATTGGGGCTTTTCTGAAGCCTCTCAGGGTCTATCTGTTGGATGCTATTGTTTAAGAAATGCGACCGCCCTTGCAGCAAAGTCAACTGCATTTTTCTGGGCGGCGCTATGACCGCCGTGAGGGTAGCCCACAAATTGTATGTCGGGAACGACCGCCGTTATCTTTGCTGCGGTGTCAAACGATATCACGGGATCGTCTTCAGCCCAGGCCATCAGCACTGGCTGTGTCAATGCGATCAAAGCGTTCAAATCCGGGAATGCCGGGGCGGTAAGAAGCAGCCTGCTCACCAGCCCTGGCTTGGAAAGGGCCAGGGAAAGGGCGACTCCGCCGCCCCAACTCTTGCCCATCAAAACCGCGTTTTCGTATCCCAAGTTGGTAACGATCTCCGCGGTCACGGCGACAGCATCGGGTCCCAGCATCACAGCGGGGGCGACAGGATCACTGCCGCCCCACCCTGGCATGTCAACGGAAACCACCCGGTACCCGGCGTCTGCCAACGGGCCCATCAGCGGTTCCCAGCTGTGCCATCCATTTCTTTGGCTCCAGCCGTGAATGGCAAGGATGAGCGGCGCTTCAGGATCTCCTGAAACTTTCCCGAAAACGCGGCCCAATTTGGTCGGAATAAACAGCTCATCCATACGGTCACCAGATACGAAAAAACCCCTTCCGTTCAGAGACGAAAGGGGTTCCGTGGTACCACTCTGATTGATGGTTTCTGTTAGCCTAGGCTAACGCGAGGTGGACCTGAAGGGACTTGAACCCTTGACCCCCACAATGCCATTGTGGTGCTCTCCCAACTGAGCTACAGGCCCGCGCGATATAGGTACAATTATCATTGAAACTTCCACAAATGCAAATTTTGGTTGTTCCAAAGCAATTGTTTTACCATCCACTCTTACACGTAACGTGTGCAGTTCCGGCAGCAGCTATTATTCGACTTTTCGCCACTGCGGCTCCCAGGCGAGTTCGGTATTTGGTGCTGCGCTTTCAGCCGGCGACGCAACTCTCTGAACAATCCTCAGCGGCTGCATCTGCAGCCTGCCGAGTAAACACCTACTACTCCTGATCACAGCCTTTGCATATTCATATTTAAGGAAGTGGACCTGAAGGGATTTGAACCCTTGACCTCTACAGTGCGATTGTAGCGCTCTCCCAGCTGAGCTACAGGCCCTAAGCCGTCGGATATGTTAGCTTAGCAGCGTCATGTTGTCAAGATCTGGAATCCCAAATTCAATCGATGACCGAACCGGTTGAAACGCGTACCGACAACTATCTTTAGCCTCCTAGCCGTACAGGCTGCGCTGCTGGGCAGTTCAATTCAGCATAAGAATCGTCCCAATACTTGCCCTTGCTTGGCTGAGCACCGGGGAGTGGATATACTTTGAAGAGAGAAGTGATTCAACATTGTTGTATTTTGTCGTTCCCATGCAGAATAGGAGGAGACCATGAAGAAATACCAGATTTCGTTGGAATACTGCGTGCCTTGAGACTATTCCGCACGCGCCGTCAGTGTGACGGACGACATTCTAACCAATTATCAACATGTGATTGAGCAGTTCCAGCTGATCACCGGCAGCAAAGGGGCTTTTGAATTCAAAGTTGACGGCGAGCTGATTTTCTCGAAGAAACAGCTGGGACGTCATGCACAACCCGGCGAACTGCTGGAGCTTTTCAGCGAACTGGTCGGCCCGAAGGTCGACCGCTATCCCCGCTAGTACCCTTGATCAAAAAAAGGCGCCTCGCTTCACCGAAGAGTGAAGGAGGCGCCTTCTGCTATCAATCAGATCAGTGCCAAGCCTCAGACAGCATATTTGATGGCCTGCAGCGGCATCGGGCCGTCTGCCAGCAGTTCTCGGGTGATGCATAAGGTGCCATCCCCAGAAACCGGGTCTCGCTTGACCGTCAGGGCCCACTTCACCAAGGAAATCATGCCGTCTTCAATCTCAAGACCGGTGATACAGCGGGGGTGAATGCAGCTGCCGGCATTGAAGTACGGGGTCGCCGACGGCTTTGGAAACCAAGATCGGTGGGTATGCCCGCAGATTATCATCTGCTGGTAGCGATCAATCCACTCAGAGATCCGCCGTTCGACTTTGCCGGGCCTGGCCAGGGGTGCCTGCGGCATCGTAGGGTCGCGCCAACCCAAGAACTGCAGCGGGGCCCAAATGTACCGAACCAAGATCAAAGCCAGAGGCCACAGGTGATCGTTGACCAGATCGCCCTGGTGCCCGTGAACCAGGAATAAGCTTTGGCCCGTCCGTTTGTGACGCAGGGTGATGCCTTCATGAACCTGTATTCCTGGGAAGAGGGGTTCATAGGTGTCTTCATAATCGTTGTAAAACTGATAGAGCTGTTCTTCAACGACCTTGGGCGATCTTCTCTGAATATCATGGTTGCCGTGAACCAGGTAAAGCCGCTGCTTATCATGGAACTGCTTCATCTGACGAAAAATATTGCTGTGAGTATAGCGAATGCGCTCAAACTGCTTGTTCTCGAACAGCTCGTCACTGTCCCCCAGTTCGACATACCGATAGTCTCGTTCGAAATAGTATGAAAGGGCGTGCAAATGCAGATTGCGGTTATGGGCGTAATCATCTTTCCAGCCGCCGTCACCACGGTGACAATCACTGAAAATGACGAACTTATCACTGTCGTCGAACTCGACAACATGAGATTCTCGAAACAGCCGGGTTAAGCGCGCACTGGTACTGGGAAACAAGGGCATTAACTACTCCTCTAAAAACATTGGCCATACTGCATTCGCAGGTCGGGATTGGGATAGGCGACCACTGATTTTCATCTCCGGCACGTAAAGAGCGCCAACTTCTCCAAGCATTTCAGCCAGCCGATCAGATGCGAACAGGTATCCCTCTAATTCTACCAGTTTCTGACCAGTGAAAAAACCTTGATTTCATCAGCAGTCGTGTTATGCTTACATAATATGGAATTGCAAGCAGTAACTGGCCAGTTATTCATAATCAATGGGGAATCGCAGACAGACGGTCCCGTTCCTGGCATATTGGCTCAGCCGGCCCCTGCCAAGTCTGCCCGCGGACGAGAACATGATTCCCTTTTTGTCCACTTGAGCCTGCAGGGCAGCCCCGAAGAGACAGCAGTACTCAGCCAAGATTTACTTGACACCATCAGCCTGCGCTACTTTCAATCTACGGGCGGCGTCACCTCGGCCCTTCGCCGAGCGGTGATCGAGGCAAACGATCTGCTTCTGAGGCTGAATCTCAGCGGCACCGGCCCCAATCGAGAGGGCGCGATCAGCTGCGCAGTGCTGCACAGCGGCGATCTGTATATGGTGCAGACGGGCGAAGCATTGGCGATGCTGGGGCACAACTTCGGGGTCGAGCGACTGCCGCAGAAGGCGCCGGACCGGATCACGCCGCTGGGACGCAGCGCCGGGATAGACATCCGATACTTCCACCATCGGCTTCAAGCAGGAAATATGCTGCTGCTGGCCGACCCGCGTATTGGCCACCTGCCGATCCAAGAGCTTGCCCCAGCCCTGGTTGACAGCGAGGTGGAAACCGGGCTGGCTTTTCTACGTGAAGCGGTGGCAGGTGATTCGGCACAGCTGCTGCTGGTTGAGTTCACTTTTGAGGCGCCTTCCGACCTGCCCGACATGGAA
>JAHEEY010000326.1 GCA_024640485.1 Chloroflexota bacterium
CTGAAAATCATTGACGATGGCAGCAAGCGGTACGTAGCCGCAGTGGTACGCGAGGAAGGGAAGCCCGCCGCGGCTGTCCTGGGTGAAGCACTCCAGGAGTTGGTTGCTGGCCTCAAGTTCGAGCGCAGCATGCGATGGAACAGCAGCAACATCGCCTACAGCCGGCCCTTGCGTTGGCTGGTTGCCTTATACGGACCCGACATCATCCATTTCACGTACGCTGGCGTCGCCAGCAGCCGGAACAGCCGAGGGCTGCGCCCTAACGGTTCACCTGAGATACAAATCAACGACGCCTCCGAATATGAAGCGGCGATGCGCAAACACGGCATCGTCATCAAGACCGAGAAGCGAACCGAGCTGATCACCTCTATCTCTGGCAAACTAGCCGCGGAGAAGGGTGGGCTGATTCCCGACGACCCTGATCTATTGGCCGAGGTGGCCAATTTGGTGGAACGTCCCACACCGATGAGAGGCCGTTTTGAAGAAAGATACCTGAAGCTGCCGGATGATGTTCTGGTAGCGGTCATGCGAAAGCATCAGCGCTATTTCCCGGTCTACGGGAAGAACGGCCGGCTGCTGCCGTATTTCATCGCCGTCAGAAATGGTGACGATCGGCATCTGGATATCGTGGTGGACGGAAATGAACACGTGATCCGGGCCCGTTTCGCCGATGCCGAATTCTTCTACGGCAAAGACAGCAATCGCAGCCTGGAAGATTTCCTGCCTGATCTCGACACACTGACCTTCCAGGCAGACCTCGGTTCGATGTTGGACAAAGTCCACCGGTTGGAGAAGCTGACCCCAATCGTCGGGGAGATGCTGGGATTGGATGAAGCGGACTTGGAAGTCGCCAGCCGGGCGGCATCGCTTTCAAAGGCTGATCTGGCCAGCAACATGGTCGTTGAGATGACCTCGCTGCAGGGGATCATGGGCGGCCACTATGCTCGGATGAGCAATGAACCGGAAGCTGTGGCCCAGGCGATTGCCCAGCAGTACCAGGCAGTCAGCGACAGCAAGCCGGGCATGGCACTGGCATTGGCCGATCGGTTGGATAGTCTGTCCGGGCTGTTTGCCGCCGGCCTGGCACCGAAAGGATCGAATGATCCCTTCGCGCTGCGCCGTGCTGCCCTGCATATGATCGAGAATCTCTTTAGCAACGCCATCGAATTCGATTTGACGGCCGCTTTGAAGGCATCGGCGGCCCTGCTGCCGGTGGAGAGCAGTGACCAGGATCTCGACTCGGTGATGACATTCATCGCCGGTCGACTGGAATCACTGCTTCGTGAGCAAGGGTATGCAGCCACCGTGGTGAAAGCGGTGCTGGCCGAGCAGGCCCACAATCCATTCGCTGCCCGGAATACAGTTGTCGCGCTGAGTGAAGTGATACAGGACGGGGATTGGCCCGAATTGCTCGATGCGTACGCCCGTTGTGTTCGTATCACTCGCAGCTTGAAAGAGTCATTTACTTTGTCCCCGCAGCGGTTTGCCCTGGTCGAAGAGCAGCAGTTGATGGCCGCCTATCAAAAGGCGGCGGATGCCGGCGACGGCACTCTGGAAAGTTTCGTCGCTTCCCTCCGGTTGTTGAAGCCAGCCATTGACACATTCTTTGACAAAGTCCTGGTGATGGATGAGGATGTCGCCGTTCGCCAGAACCGCCTGGCGCTTCTTCAGCACATCGCCAATTTGCCAACAGGGATCGCCGATCTGTCTCAGCTTGAGGGATTCTAGAACCCCAACCGTTTCCATGAACTTGGTGCCCCAACTGGTCGAGTCCAGTTGGGGCACTTTTTGTTCTAGTGGGATTGCGGTGGTCAAGTGGCGTCATCATGGCACGGTTGATTAGCTTGAGTTAAGTGTGTCGTCACCGAAGCTGGGATTAATAGAACATCTGTTGTGATTCGGGTATAATCAGGCACCTCAGATGTGGTCAAGGTTGCCGTGATAAAACTTAGTAGATGGAATCAGGGTTAAATGGACGCAATTCAGGAGATTAAGAATCGGCTCGATATTGTGGATGTCGTTTCGGACTCCGTTCAACTGCGCAAGTCGGGGCGTTCATACTCTGGTTTCTGCCCGTTTCATCCCAACAGCCGCACCCCCGCTTTTCACGTTTTCCCAGAGACACAAACCTGGCACTGCTTCGGCGCATGTGCTGACGGCGGCGATCTGTTTTCCTTCGTGATGAAGAAGGAAGGATGGGATTTTAAAGAGGCGTTGGTGAATCTGGCCCAACGGGCCGGGGTCACCCTTGAAGAGCGAAGCCCCGCGAACAAGAGCCAGGAAGATGCTCAGCGCCGGCAGACCGATCTGCTCACAGCCGCGGCGGATTACTTCCACCAACTGCTTCTGCACGCCCCCCAGGCAGAACATGCCCGCGAATATGTGGCTGCACGGCAGTTGACCGCGGAGACTCAGGCGGTTTATCGTGTCGGCTTTTCTCTAGGGTCGTGGGATGCCTGCCGGACCCACTTCAACAGTCAGGGATACAGTGACGATGAATTGCTCGATGCCGGGCTTTTGACTGAAAATCCGGACAAGGGAACCCGATACGATCGTTTTCGCAACCGGCTGATGATTCCCATTCGAGACATCAATGGCAGGGTGGTGGGATTCGGTGCGCGCACCTTGGAGAAGGATGGTATCCCCAAATACCTGAACTCGCCTCAGACCGAGCTGTTCAATAAGAGCCACCTGCTGTATGGCCTGGATATGGCCAAGCCGTTTATTCGTGAAGCCCGCCGCGTCGTTATCGTGGAAGGGTATATGGATGTGATGCAGGCGTGGCAGGCCGGTTTCCAAAACGTGGTTGCCCAGATGGGCACCGCCCTGACCGAAGACCAGTTGAGATCTGTAAAGCGATATACCAAACGCTTTGTGCTGGCCTTGGATGCTGACGCAGCCGGCCTTTCCGCGACCATGAGGGGGCTGCAGGTCGCCAGGGAGACCTTGGACCGGGAGCTGGAGGTCCGCTTTGATGCCAGGGGTCTGGTCAGGCACGAAGGGCGCTTGCAAGCAGATATCCGGGTCGTCACCCTCCCTGAAGGGAACGATCCCGACAAGATAATTCGCACGGATCCCGCTCAGTGGCCCCGTTTGCTGGAAGAGGCTAAACCGGTGGTAGAGTACGTGATCAATCTGCTCACCAAAGAGTTGGATCGCGGGGATGCCAAGGAGAAGACGTCAATCGCTCAGCAAGTGCTGCCGTTGATCAACGACATCGGCGATCCTATCGAGCGCGATCACTTCTGGCAGCTCTTGGCGCGCTCGTTGGGTGTGGACCAGCGCGTGCTGCGCCAGATCACTGTCCCCCAGAAAGCGCCCAGGCGAGGGTCCCGCTCGTCATCGACGTCCGCAGCTTCTCCGCAGGTGCCCCCGCCTCCAGAGCGGCGCAGGTTAGGGAACAGTTCCTTGTCAGGTCAGGCTGCCAATGATTTCCGACAAAGGAATTATTTGCGACAATGTTTTCAATATCCCCAGTTGGTGGCCCAGATCAATTTGAAACTGGCTGAGAGCAAAATGGATCAGGTTAGTGAATCTGATTTTATTGCTGCCGAAGACAAGGTGCTTTTGCGCCATCTGTATCAGCAGCTGTCCACCGGAACGGTTGTCACTATCGAGAAATTGTGCGATAGTCTAGATGAGTTACTCTTGAACCGGGTGCAGTTGTTGCTAACACCCCCCCCAACACCCGAAGCTGAATTGGATCGATTAGCCGACACGCTAGTTCTCTCTGTGTTTGACTGGAGACTGCAAAGAATTAAGCTTCGCAACGCCGAAATAGAAGGGCTTTTCTCTGAGAGAAACGACCCCGAAGCGACGGAGCGTTCTGATTTGTACCAACTGATACGCGAGGGACATGTTCAGATACAGAGCATCAATAGAGCCAAGAACGCGATGTCAGCGGTGAGCCGCCGGCGAGCAGAAGACGCAGACCTTGGTGGTTTCTGAGTACGCTGTCTCTAAACTAGCGATCAATTTGATGAGACCATCCGTCTCCTAGGAGATGTCTAGAAATTTACTAGTGCAGATCAGGTAGATAAATAGATGGATTTCGAACCCGACGTGGAAAATGACGAAATTGACGATTCCCTCGATGTGGAAGCGGAAGAAATGATTGACCTGGAAGCGCTGGTCAAGAAGGCTCGGCGCTCCAGAGAAATCGATGAAGCAGACGTGCAGACGCTGCTTGCCTCCGTGGATGAGCAGCAGGCTGAGCTGCTCTACGAACGTCTCCAGAAGCTTGGTATTCGAATCGTTTCCCCTACCGGCAAGACCATTGACGGTGCATTTGAGCCTTCGAACTTACTGGCGTCACTGGGCGACGATCTCAACGATGACGAAGGGTCCACATATATGAGCGGCGTGATAGAAGATGATCCGGTCCACACCTACCTAAAAGAAATCGGCCAGGTGCCCCTGCTGCTGGCAGAGCAAGAGATTTGGCTTTCTACCCAACTGACCGCCACGGCTGTCCTGGATAGATTGAGTGCCGGTTCAGCGGCGGCCGCTGAGGCTGAAGATGACGTTCATTTTCTGACTATGTCCACCAATTACGCCAATTTGCTGGAGCAGTGGTTGGTGACCGTCGATGCCGGCAGCCGCATTGAAGTGGAGCCGCCGGATCTGCCGTCTCTTTTCGAAGAAGCCAGACAATTGCGCAAAAGCTGGCAGGAAGGTTCTGGATCTTATCTCAGACTCTACCTGAATCAGGGGAATTGGGGCCAGGATGAGGCTTGGACCGAATTGGCCCAAAGCATCTTCGGGCTGTTTACCTCCATCTACCTGCTTCCTGTCAATCTGTCCCGGCGTATCCTGGACTATTTCAAGAATGAAGGAGCGCTTCCTTCTGAGGCTTCCGTCAAAGAATGGATGGTTGAGGACGGTACTGCCAACCAGTACAACGAGTTCATGATCTACCATCTGGCGGAAGAGGCCAAAGCAAGCTTGACCAGAGCCAACTTGCGGTTGGTGGTCAGTGTTGCCAAGCGATATATGGGTCGAGGGATTCACCTGCTCGATTTGGTCCAGGAAGGGAATGTGGGCCTGCTGCGGGCGGTGGAAAAATTCGACCATACCAAGGGCTATAAGTTCAGCACCTACGCCACCTGGTGGATTAGACAGGCTGTCAGCCGGGCTATTGCCGATCAGGCGCGAACCATTCGGATTCCGGTGCACATGTTTGAAACGATCAACAAAATCGTACGGGTGCGCCGGGACCTGGTTCAGCAATTAGGACATGAACCAACCGTTGAGGAACTGGCATTAGAACTCGAATATCTCGACGCCGATGAAGTAGAGATAATCAAGAATTCGTTGAAGGATGATTCCGCCATCGATCCGATACTCAATCGCAAATGGCGTCAGGCTGTGAGCAAGATTCGGGATATCATGCGCATCTCCATGGATCCGATGTCTTTGGAAACGCCCGTGGGCAATGGCGAGGACTCCACAGAGCTGGGAGATTTCATCCGAGACGAGAGCGTAGTTGAGCCTGTCGACGCCGCTTCTAAGGAGCTGCTGCGGGAGCAGATCCGGAATGTCCTGGGCTTTCTGAGTGACCGCGAACGTGAAGTGCTGGAAATGCGTTTTGGCCTAAATGACGGTAAAGATCATACCTTGGAAGAGGTGGGGCGGAGTTTTGGAGTCACCCGCGA
>JAHEEY010000327.1 GCA_024640485.1 Chloroflexota bacterium
TTATCTGTCGGGCAGCATCCCCGGGGCCAGCAGCAAGGTGCTTTTCTACTGTCTCTCGGTGGGCTCGGCCATGGGGGGGAACGGCTCCCTCATCGGGGCGTCGGCCAATATGGTCACCGCCGGTATCGCCGAACGTGCCGGTTCGTCCATCACCTACATGTACTTCTTGAAGAAAGGATTGCCCGCCCTGTTTATTACCGTAGGGCTGGCCACCATCTGGCTGTTCATCCGATTTTAGCGTTAAGCGTAAGCGCGTACCAGGGGGTGAGCCTGGACGCTGGAGAATAGAGTATGTCTGAAAAGAAATTAAACCAGATCCTCTGCGCGGTCCGCGGCGGACCGGAAAGCCGAGAAACGGTTACGTACGCCATTGATTTGGCTCTTAAAAGCGGCGCCCGGCTGACCTTTTTCCATGCCCTGGACGCCGAGTTCTTGAATCATGCCACCATCGGCCCGCTCAGTATCGTCTACCAGGAGCTGGTGGAGATGGGTAAGTTCGCGATGCTCATTCTGGTGGACCGGGCGCAGCGGCGCGGGGTTGCCGAAGTGAATTACGCGGTGCGGGAAGGCAATATCCGCAAGCAACTGCAGCAAGCGGCTATAGAAACCAAAGCGGAGGTGATGGTGATGGGCCGGCCCACGCGCAGCCAAACCCAGAACGTGATTAAGGTCGATGAAATGGACAGCTTCGCGGCTGAGCTGGAGAGAGAAGGGCAGCTGCGTCTGATCCTGGTTCCCGAAGCTGTTGTTTAACGGCAGAGAGGTGAACTAGGAAGCGGGCATGCTGTTTGCCCGCCGCGCCGCCAGGAAGCCGTAACAGCCAATGAGCATCACCGTGATCATGAAGAAGGTGTAGAGGGCGGCCGGCAGCGTGGTGTAATCGAGCAGCGCGGGATAGCGCAGCAGGTTGATAAGCTGTAGGGCGCCGTAAAGAGCGTAGCTGGCCATACCGGGGGAGAGCCGCCACCAGTCGTTTTCCCAGACAGCTTGCAGGGTACTGGTACCAATCCCTACGCCCCAGGCGCCGATGGCCCGGGATGTCAGCGGGGATAGGGCCCACGGCCAATGGGGAATAACCGCCTTGGGGAGGAGGAGCATGGCCGCCCCGAGCAGGAACATGACGGCGCCCTGGATAATCAAGGTGGTGCGTATCCAAGTGGGCAGCGGCGCTTTGCGGCCCGGGTCACTCCCCGGCTGCCGTATCTGACCGGCCCAGAGGATGCCCAAGGCGACAGGAACGGCGATGTACACGCCCAGCCATACCCAGGTGCCGGCGGCGGTGATGAATTGGGGGCTGCCGAAATGGAAACGATCCAGGTGGACCAGGGTGACGATCAAGGTCAGCAGGGTGAACAGCCAGACACCTGGCACCGCTGGGCGTGCCTGAGCCCAGATCGATCTGCGAGCAGAGAGGAATTCCAGCAGGAAGCTGGCCAGGTAGCCGGCGCCTAAGAAGGCGGCGGTCAGCGGCGGGTTGATGGTCCATGAGAAGTAGATGTCGGTCTGCTCGGAAAGCAGAAAAAGCGAGAGGCCGACGGAGAGGACCAGACCGCTGGCGACGTAGAGTATGAATCGAATACCTGGGGTGACCTTTCTTAGATGCATGCCTGAATGTATAGCATATCGAGATACCTGAGGGGTGTGTTTCTCATCGGATTCCAATCTGACTTCTCAAGGCATCGGGCCGATGTCATCATGGCCGGTATCGACAACGGGTAAATACGCTATACGTCCGAAAACTCACACCACTGGCTGACCCATGTATACTGCCGACAAGAACGGTTTGTCTGGTTGCAGCGGTGCCGGTATTGTGTCCAGACAGTAATGAGTTAGCGGGAAAGTGGATCACGCAGTTTGGGATCTGAGCCAGAAGGCGGGCCAAAGTTCCGAATATAGCCTTCCCAATGCTCAACGTTGTGCAACACATCAAGCAGATGACGTTCCGGCAGTTGTGATTTCATGATGGCTTCCAGTTTTTCGGCATCTTCGGGTGCGGGCAGGCGCGTTAACTGGTGCAAATGGGGTTTGCCATCAGCATCAAAGTAGAGGTCGCTTTCGTTGGTCGGGGCATCGTCAACTCGATGGGCTAATTCAATGAACTGCCGACGCAATGTCTTCACGAAATCGCCAGCTGATTTGGGCAAACCAACGGCGGAGCAGTACCCTTGCAAAATATACTTGCATTCTGACCAGGGCAGCAACTGGGTGCGATAATCGGGGCATAGCTTTCTATTCATTCAACATACAAATCACCGTTGCTAAGACCATCAGCAATGTAGCTGAAGACACACAGTTCCAAAGGTTTCTGCTTGTACATGATTTCGCTGTCTGCCTTGTCCCGGATAGAGGCTTGCCAGCGAAGGATGGCAGAAGAAAGGGAGAAATCAGCCGATAGATGCGTTGACACTTTCTTTCGATGTTCGCGGAAGAGGCGGCCGAACAACATGTGAATAAACGCATCTATTGCGTATTTACCCTATCCATTTCCATATAGTTATTCAGATTGGTTCAACCTATCAGATTGAACCAATCTATTGGATTCAGGCCACTTCCGGTGTGGGGACGAGTCCCAACTGCTGCAACAGGCCCAGGGTGTCAAGAAAGTTCCAAATCTCGAAGATCTTTCCACCGGCCAGGTGATAAATGGCTGCTCCTTTGACCGTGAGCTGCTTACCCGTGGCCGGAACGCCCATGAATTCATTCTGGTGCGTGGCCGTCATCGTATAACGCGTAGCGACCTTTGTACCTTCGGCGATCAAATCGCGTAAGGTAATCTCTATGTCCGGCAAACTCTCTCTAGCCCCGCCAATGCTAGCTTTCAGTGAGTCCCGCCCATTCAGGCCTGGGATTTGTTGCTCTGGGTATTCAACGACGTCCTCGGCCAGACATTCGTCCAGATAATCGAGACGGCCATTATTCCACACCTGCTCAAAATAATTTTGCACAATCATTTTATTTACTTCTGTTGACATTTGATTTTTCCTTTTTGTGTTAGGCTGGAACGGACGTTGCCTTCACAGCCTCATAATTTACGAACAAGTTTGTCAATGGGTTAAGTCCTCAGGCAAATGCTGGTTGGTTGGCTGCTCCGCTCTGGGCTGATTGTGTTTCGAGAACGGTTTTCAGATAGGCCAGATTGGCAGCCATTTCCTCGCCAGTTTGTTGGGAAAGCTTTTCCGGATCCATGTTTGCAACCATCTTTCCCAGGAGCTGGAATTGAACCCCCTGGGTGACCCGTGTCCCTTCACCTTGAGGCTCTAGATTAATTTCCCATTCTGCTCTGGCGTTGAGGCCTCCTTTCTTTTTCGGGGCGAAGGCTGTCCAGGCAACACGTCGGTTCGTATCTAAAACCGTGATTTCGGCCTCGGTATAACCTGTCCCGCCCATCAGCTTGCCCAGCAAAGGAAAGATCATCTTCATAATCCAGGGAGTGTTCCTTGGTGGTTTCTCTTCCGCCCGAAAAACAGAGCCTACCCCAATTGGTCCAGCCGTGATCTTCGCTATTTTTGTGGGCTGCTGATTCCACTCCACATGCCGGGGAAACTCACCTACATACTCGTAGACCGACTCAACCGGGGCCGCGATCACGATGGTGCATTCACTTGTAAATTCTGCCATTGCTATACCTCCATATAACTTTCTGGGTGATACGGGTTGCTTTTATGTACCCGCATCTGATCACAAAATAACAATGTCGTCCCAACTGCCCAGTGATGTCAGTGAATAACTGGTAGCCTGGGCGATTTTCAGCAAATCCAGTCCATGCAAGGCCAGGATTTGCTGTCTGAGCCAGCGCTCAAAAGGTGTGTCCATTTTCGCCAGCCGGGCCAGAGCCGCTTTGCTGTCGCCGATGGATAGATTCACGATAACGGCCGTTCCCCCCGGCGTCTCATGTAACCAGACTTGCTCCACATGCGAATTAAGCTGATGGCGCCAAACAGTGAAAGCCCGGCTTTGCGAACCCTGAAGCGCTTGCACAAACCGCCGCCACGCTTCTTCCTTATTGGGCATTACCGGGATGATGAGCATCGTCATACCTCACGCTTACCTTGCTGGAATCTGAACGTTTCCAATCCTGCTCAAAGACCTTGTCCTCATTTATAAGTTGACCTGCGCCTTCCCGCTGACTTGCTTTTGCAAATAAAAAATGTTGACCAGGACGATAAAGGCGTTTAAGGTGGCAACCGGATAGGCGCCGATAGAAAACCCGTAGACCGTAAAGAGTAAAGAACCAGACAGATTAATCACCCGGAGCTTGGTCAACGATCGCATCATCAAAGATATTGCGACTAAAGTAGAAGCCAAATACCCTAATAACTCTAACTGATTGATTGTGTTCATAACTCACGTCCTTTATAATCTTTATCATCACCGTGACCTCATCCTAACAAACAGACGCGATCAAAGTGCGATCACCAAGACTATGACCCCCTTGACAGTCCGAACTTTGGGCGTACCAGAGGTGCGCTATCGAGATAAACCACTCAAATTTCGCAGTCGCAAGGCGCTGGCTCTGCTGATTTACCTGGCGGTCGAGGCGGGTGCGCATAGTCGGGAGAAATTGATTGATCTCTTCTGGCCGTCAAGCGATGCTCGACAGGGGCGCGTTTCCTTGCGAACTGCACTGTCACAGGTTCGGCAGGCCTTGCGGGTGACAGGCTCAGCGGGTATTGTGTCGACAAATGATCTGGTGCGCCTCGATCATGAACTGCCGTTACAGCTAGACCTCAACCTGATCGCCAACGCCCTCCTGACCGAAGCGACGGCCGCTGATTGGCAAACGGCCGTTAACGCCAACCAAGGCCAATTTCTAGAGGGCTTCAGCTTGTCGGATGCGCCTGGCTTCGACGAGTGGGAATCTTACCAACACCAGCGGTGGCACAACCAAATGGAGCTTGTCTACCAGCGCCTGACCACCTGTCAGCTTGATCGAGGGGAAGGGCTGCCGGCGGCACGAACGGCCAGACAATGGGTCGTTCACTCACCCATGAACGAAACAGCCTATCGCTGCCTTATGGAAGCCCAGGCACGCACGGGAGATCGCACTGCCGCCCTACAAACTTACCAGCAGTGCCAACACGCCCTCCTGGCCGACCTGGACATCGCCCCTGATCCCGAAACAACCGCACTAGCCGAGCGTATACGGCAGGACGAAATAAGAAAGCTCGAGGGTGAATCGGCTTCATCCGACGCCCGACGCCCCCTGCCTTTTCCTTTTGTTGGTCGGGCAAGAGAATACAGCCAGTTAGTTTCAGTTTTACGCACGGCCGTGCAAGGCAATACAGTGATAACGGTCGTCATGGGCACAGCCGGTATGGGCAAAACGCACTTGGTCACAGCCTTTTTGGATGGCGCGCAGTTCGATAGTGCAGGTCCGAACATTCTGCGGGGTCGCGCTTACGAAATGGGCGGCCGCTTGCCCTACCAGCCCTTAGTAGCCGCCTTCCGTGTTCGCTTAGAGCAGGAAAACGCCCCTGAAGATTTGCTGGATGATGTCTGGTTGGCCGAGTTAAGCCAGCTATTTCCTGAACTCCGCGTCCGCTATCCCGACCTTCCCCTGCCGCTAACCGGTGGCACCGACTTTGTCCGCGCCCGCCTGTTTGAAGCCGTGGCGCGACTGGGTCGTTCCCTGGCCGCCCGGCGTCCGC
>JAHEEY010000328.1 GCA_024640485.1 Chloroflexota bacterium
CCAACTCTGCTGACCCTATCAGCAGAGTTGGGGATGTTCAAGGAGCTGTATAAAAACTTTGAAGAAATCAGGTACGCATTATCTAATCGTCACCATCGCCAGTTGGCTGATCATCGCCCTGGGCGCCGGCTGCGCCCCCGCCGCTCCGTCGGCCGTGCTTCCGCCCACCCCCACGATCGCCCCGCCGCAGCCGGCCAACATCCCCATCGAAGCCACTGAGATTCAGAAACTCACCCCCATTCAGCTGCCCGCCGCCAGCGAAAACCGCCGCCACGCCTTCCGTAGTCAGGTAGGGAAATACGGCCTACAATACCCTATCAATGCCGAATTATTTACAAACCAGCGGCCGTCGGCGGCGGACAACTTCACCCCGGCAGCCAACACCATCACCATCCAGGGCGCTGATCACGATTCCCTGATCATCACCTATTTCCAGCTTGATACCGAACTGACCCTGGAACAATTCGTCAATCAGCAGCGCGGCTGCGCATCGCTCCAGGTTGAGGACGGCCAGCCTGTCGATTTCAACGGCCATCCCTTCCTATTCTATGAGGACACCAGCTGCCCACCCGGCGGCGTCACCTTCTTTTATGCTGTGGAAAAAGATCGAGGCTACCGCTTTACCATTGAAGATCAGCACCGCTACCGCCAGCTGCGTGATTTCGTGGAGCCCATCTTGGCTACCTTCGATTCATGGGCCGCCAGCGGATAAATCAATGAATGCATGAGAACGGCTTCTGACCATCCTGGGACGCAGCCGCCGCCAATGAACTACCCGCTGGAGATATACAGATGAGATCACATCGTTCCCCCAATCCCCCGCACATAACACCCACTTCCCGCGCTGTCTGCTTCTGCCTGCTGCTGGCCCTATTCTTCACCGGCTGCGGCACCTTCGAAGTCGCCCTCGAGCCCGATGAACCGCCGCAGAGTCCGACATCCCAGCCCACAGCTGCCCCGACGCCCTCCCCGGCGCCGCTGCCATCGCCGGTGGTGGATGCCGCCGACACCCCCCTCACCCCCTCGCCGGAAGCCGCGGCCTCGCCATCCGACTTACCTGCCGCGGATTGGCAGCTCAGGCCCCCCGGCCTGGTGTACCGCACCATGGAGACATTGTGGCAGATCAACCAGCGCGAACAGCCGGTGGCTATGGGAAATTATGAAGCGGTCCTCTCCGCCGACAGCCGGCGGCTGCTCAGCTACGATTTCGCCGGTCAGGATATCTGGTTCCACGATTTAACCGGCGGCCCCAGCCGGCAGCTGACCCACACCCCCGACCGCATCGAACAGAACTTCAGCTGGTGGCCCCAGCAGCCCGGCCTGATCGTCTTCAACTCCTTTGCCGCCGGAGACGAAGGGTACCCCGGCAGGATGGGCTATTTGACCCTGTTGAACCTGGGCGACAGCAGCTACCAGATAGTAGATGACCAGCATGATACCGGCCCCACCGGTTTCGCCCTCTCTCCGGACGGCCGCGCCATCGCCTACGGCGGCGGCGAACAAGGCTGGATTTACCACCTCGACAGTGGCACGCAGCCGTTCAATCCAGCCGACTACGCCCTCACCGGGGCAAAAGGGGTTCAGATTGGCAGCCCCGCCTACTCGCCCGACGGCACCCGGCTTGCCTGGATGGTCAACGGCGGCCTGGGAGAACAGGGAGAATTTCTGATGGCCATTGCCCTGTTCGATCTGAATAACGGCACCGCTCGACTGCTCCACCCCTACGAGCCCATGGGTCGCGGCGGCTGGCCTCTGCCGCCCGTCTGGAGCCCCGACGGCCGCTGGCTGGCCTTCACCGCCGGCCCTGTCAATCTCGATGAAGCCGGCGTCTGGGTGATCTCCGCCGAAGAAAACCAGAACGAATCCCACTTCTTCGGGCATGGCGGCACCCCCGTCTGGAGCCCCGACAGCCGCTGGCTGGCCTTCACCCACTTCCCGGACAACGGGCCGTCCGAATTACTGGCCGTGGAAACCGGGGTTTGGTCTACCATGCCCATCACCATGCCCCCAGACGGCAGCGGCTACTACCTGACCGATTGGATCACCCCCCAATCATAACGTCCGCTTCCCGAGACATCCCCCAAACAAAAGAGCGGCTGCATCGATTTTTGACGATACAGCCGCTCTTTGTTTACACCTGACCTATGGTCAGCTATCTGTTACAGATCAACGGAGGCGGTGATCAATTCCGCTTCGCGGGCGAATTTGAAGCCCAGCTTCTTGCACACCGTCCGCATCCCTAGATTTTCGTTCATGATATAAGCCGTCACCCGGCTCAACCCTTCGGCGCGGCCGATTTCCAGCAGCCGGCTGAGCATCATGGTGCCTATCCCCTGCCCCTGGAACTCGTCACGCACCAGCATCGCGAATTCCGCTTCATTGGCGAAGTTTGTCCGGCTCAACCGTCCCACCGCCACGATCTCTTTCTCGCCGCTCTCCGGGTTCTTTCGCTCCGCTACCAACGCCATATCCCGATCATAATCGACAAAGCAGATCCGGGTCAGCCGCTCATGCTGCACCCGTTGGCTCAGCCGGAAGCTGCGGAAATACCGCAGGTAGATGCTTTGCTCCGACAGATGCTGGTGAAATTCCACCACCTTGGGCTCATCTTCCGGACGGATCGGCCGCATCACAAACGGCTGTCCATCCCGAGCGGTAAATGAGTGCACATACTGTGATGGATAAGGCCGGATCGCCAGCGGCGTCAGCATTGCCTCGGTCACTTCCGGCTCGTACAGCACCACCCGGGCATCCAGGGCGATCAACCCATCAGCCGAGGCCAGCAGCGGGTTGATATCGATCTCCTTGATCCAGCGCTGTTCCACTACCAGCTGGCTGAAGCGGACCATCAGCTTCTCCAGCTCCTTCATGTCCACCGGCGCCCGGCCGCGGATGCCCTGCAGCGCCTTGTAAATCTTGGTCCGTTCCATCATCCGCCGCGCCAGCGTTGTGTTCAAAGGCGGCAGTCCCAGCGCCCGGTCCTTAAACACCTCCACCAGCGTGCCGCCGGTACCGAAAAGCAGTACCGGCCCAAACTGGGCGTCGGGGCTGCTGCCCAAGATTAGCTCGTACCCCTCGGTCAGCTCCAACATCGGCTGCACCGTGACTCCCAGGAAATGCTCAGGGCCGAATTTCTCACCCACCGTCTTTTCCATCGTCTGGTAAGCCCGGCGCACCTCTTTGTCATGAACCAGGTCCAGACGGACACCACCCACATCAGTCTTGTGGGTGATCGTCTCCGAGTTCAGCTTCAACACCACCGGGTAGCCGATCTCATTGGCGATAGCCATCGCCTCCTCAGCGCTGGTAGCCAGCCGGGTCTCCACAGTGGGGATGTTGTACGCTGCCAGGATTTGCTTCGATTCATACTCAGTCAGGATGGTACGGCCCGATTGGCGGACCTCATTTACCATCGTTCTGACCTCCGCATGCCGGTTGATGATATCTTCCGGATCTTCCGGCAGTTCCGGGGTCTCATAAAGGCTCTGCAGCCGCTTGTGGTAGCGCCACATATAATCAAACACCTCCGCCGCCCGGTCAGGGTACGGGAAGGTGGGGATATTCGACTTATTGAGGATCGCCTCGCCGCTGGCTACATCGGCGCCGCCCATCCAGCTGGCCAGAATCGGCTTATCTTTCGGCAGCCTTTCCGGGTCCGCGTACAGTTTGCGCAGCATCTGCGCCGTCTGTGTCGGCCGGGTCATCGCCTGCGGGGTCAAGATAACCAGCAGCCCATCGCTGCTCTCATCATTGGCCACGATTTCGATCACTTTCTCGTACTGCTCCGGGCCGGCATCTCCCAAAATATCGATCGGGTTGTTGTGGCTCCAATGGGCCGGCAGCACCTCATTCAGCGCCGCCATCGTCTCATCAGACAATTTGGCCAGCTGCCCGCCGGCGGTGATCAAGGCGTCAGTCGCCAATACCCCAGGGCCGCCAGCGTTGGTGACGATGGTCAGCCGGTCCCCTTTGGGGCTGGGCTGCTTGGAAAGCACCTCCGCCATATTGAACAAGCCATTGATCGTATCGACCCGCAGCACACCGCAGCGCCGGAACGCCGCCGCCAGCACTTCATCACTGCCCGTCAGCGAGCCGGTATGGGAAGCCGCCGCCTGGGCCGCTTCCTCCGTCCGTCCCGGCTTGATCACGATGATCGGCTTGGTCAGCGCCACTTCCCGCGCCGCCGAGAGGAACGCCCGGGCATCCCCGATCGTTTCCATATAGATGACGATGCTCTTGGTCCGGGGATCGTCGCCCAGATAATAGATCAGGTCGCCCCAATCCACATCCAGCATCGAGCCCATAGAGACGAAGGCGCTGAAGCCCACATTCTCCCGGAAGCTCCAATCAAGAATAGCGGTGCACAGGGCGCCCGACTGGCTGATGAAGCCGACGCTGCCGGAACGGGCCATCGCGTTGGCAAAGGTGGCGTTCAAGCCGGAAATCGGGTTCATCACCCCTAAGCAGTTGGGGCCGATGATCCGCATCCGTCCCCGGCGGGCCTCTTCCATGATCTGCCGTTCCAGCTCTACACCTTCCGGGCCCGCTTCCTTAAAGCCGGCAGAGATGATAATCGCCCCTTTTACGCCGACGCTGACACAATCCTTGATGATCCCCGGCACCGTTGGCGCCGGCGTTACGATGATCGCCAGATCGATCTGGTCCGGCACATCCGAAATAGTCGGGTACGCCTTGATGCCCAGAATGCTGGCTCGTTTGGGGTTCACTGGGAAAATAGCGCCGCCAAAGGAATTTGACATCAAATTCCAGATAATCGTGCGGCCAACGCTCCCTTCTCGCTCGGTGGCGCCGATAACCGCCACGCTCTTGGGCGCGAAAATAGGATCCAGCATATTTCGCTCATATCGTAAAACATCGTGGGCCGTACCACGGGTAGGGTCTGCCATAGGTTTATCTCCTTACAGATGATCTTCGAAAGCGCTCGCTTGCAGACAGCGCAAGAGTATTGGCCCCTGCTGCCGTTAACAGACAGCAGGGCAAACGCTTCGAATCATCCCAATTGAAAAATTAGGTTTCGGGTGAAATCCGGTGGGTACTGTGTCGGGTTGGAACTGTCCGGATCGTCAACAGGTCACAGCTATCAATGAGCTGTACCGATCTCAAGCATCCATCTGGCCCGTTGGCAAAAGGGCGTCCCGTTGAAGAAGCGGCCCAACTCCTCACACAAGATCGCAACAAGCGTTTCAAAACGCAGTTGCGCCAACACAAAGGTGGGCACGCGGCTCCCAAAATATTCGGGGCTTCCCGCTGGCGCCTAAGCTAACGATGCCAATGCTTTGTCATGCGCTTCCGCGGTAATACGTCCCTTCTCTTCCAACACAGCCAGTACATACTTGAGGCTGATTACTGAATGTAAACGATATCCTTCATCGGCCAGGTTCTTCACGCCCCCTTGCCCTCTATCAATCAGGACCACGGCGTCGGAGACATGCAGGCCGGCGGCTTTCAGCGGCACGATCGCTTCCAGAATGCTGTCCCCAGAAGTGACCAAATCATCAACTACCACCACCGTCTGGCCCACCTGCCATCGCCCTTCAATCGACTTGCCGGTGCCGTAGCTCTTGGCGCTTTTCCGCGGGTAGATCAAGGGCACATCCATATCCAGGCAAAGGGCGGTGCCGAT
>JAHEEY010000329.1 GCA_024640485.1 Chloroflexota bacterium
ATTGGGGAAACAGCCTAGTTCACCCAGAGAGAGCGCAAAAGCTTGGTGCTCAGCGGCAGCAGCATCCATTGCCAACTTGATAGCGGAGATCTTGTCGATATCGGTATCGCCCAGGAATTTCAGTGTCAAATGGATCCGTTCCGGCTTAACCCAGCGCACGGCCGCGCCAGGCACTTGTGCGGCCAATTCTCGACTGGCCCCGGCCAAAACCAGGCGCATTTCCATGGACAACTGTATGGCGATAAAGGTCCTAATTTGATCCATGATGCCATTGTACATACCGCTTGACTAAAAATAAAGGGTGGCGACAATAATGGCAGCAAGTTCAAAAATGCGGAATTAAGGCGGCAGTTCAGATGAAGTTCAATCCTATCGACCATCCCCACAGGCGTCACAATCCTTTGACCGGTGAATGGGTACAGGTTTCGCCGCATCGCACCAAGAGGCCCTGGCTAGGTCAGGTTGAAAAGCCGGCAGAGACGTCGATTCCAGCATATGATCCGGGCTGCTATCTATGCCCTGGCAATCAGCGCGCCGGCGGCAAAGTGAACCCCAACTACAGCAGCACCTTTGTTTTCGAGAATGACTTCGCGTCATTGCTTCCCGATACGCCAGCCTCAAATGAGGAAGCCCATCCGCTTCTCAAGAACAGCGCTGCCAGGGGTACCTGCCGGGTCATCTGCTTCTCCCCGCGGCACGATCTCACCCTGCCGGAAATGAGTCCAGATGAAATCAAAGGAGTCGTAGACCTGTGGGCAGAGCAGAGCGCTGAGCTTGGTCAGGAATACCCGTGGGTACAGCTATTCGAGAATAAGGGGGCCATCATGGGCAGCTCCAATCCTCATCCCCATGGACAGTTATGGGCAGTCAATGCGCTGCCGAATGAACCATTCAAAGAAGACCGGGAGCAGCGGGCCTATTTTGAAGCCAACGGCAGACCCCTTTTGTTGGATTACGTCCAGCTTGAGCTAGAACAGCAGCTGCGCATCGTCGCCGAGACCAAGCATTGGCTGGCGATAGTCCCCTACTGGGCTGTATGGCCCTTTGAAATTCTGCTGATGCCCAAACAGCGGCAGGTCTTGCGAGTAGACCAGCTGACCGACCCCGAAAAGGTCGATTTGGCCGTCATTTTGAAACGGCTGCTGACCAAGTACGACAACCTTTTCGAAGTCTCGTTCCCCTATTCCATGGGCTGGCACGGGGCACCTTATGCGCTGCCAGGAAACGGCTTCAACAAATCAGATGCCGCCAGAGACGGCGCATTTCAACATTGGCAGCTTCACGCCCATTTCTACCCGCCGCTGCTGCGCTCGGCGACTGTCAAAAAATTTATGGTAGGATACGAGATGCTGGCTGAAGCCCAGCGGGATCTGACTGCCGAGCAAGCGGCAGCCCGGCTGCGAGAGCTGCCGGAACTTCATTACAAGGCAAAGAGGCATTGAGACAGTCTATGAGGATGTTCGAGGCCTATATCTTTGACCTGGACGGCACCGTCTACCTAGGGGAATCGCTGCTGCCTACAGCTGGAGAAACCATTCGCGAGCTGCGATCGCTCGGGAAGAGGACCCTCTTTCTGTCAAACAACCCCACCCGTTCCCGGGCCGAGTACGCTGCCAAATTGACCCGCCTGGGGCTGCCCACAGGGCGGCGCGATGTCCTGAACTCCTCCTATGTGATGGTCGACTTCCTGCGCCGCAACCTGCCCCACGGCCGATTGTTTGTCGTCGGTGAAGAATCCCTGAGCCGAGAGCTGCGGGACGCTGGGTTCGAGCTTGCCGATGATGGACAGGGTGTAGATGCGGTCATCGCTAGTTTTGACCGCACGTTTGACTATCGCAAGCTGCAGGCAGCCTTTGATGCCATCCGGTCTGGTGCTCGATTCTTCGCCACCAATGCCGACCGCTACTGCCCGGTGCCTGACGGCGGTGAGCCAGATGCGGCAGCGATGATCGCCGCCATTGAAGCATGTACCGACACGGCAGTAGAAGCGGTGGTTGGCAAGCCATCAGCGTTCATGTCCCAGGCGATCCTGGAAGTCGCCGGACTGCCTCCTGAAGATTGCATTATGATTGGCGACCGGCTGGAAACTGATATCCTGATGGGCAATCGCGCCGGCATGGCCTCGGCATTGACGCTGACCGGCGCTACTGACAGAGCAATGCTGCAGGCCTCATCCATCTCAGCCACGTTCATACTCAACCAGCTGAGCGATCTGTTAGATATTTAGGTTTACGAGTGATTATGTCAAGATACAGATACGGGCTAGCGTCCCTTGCTATGCTACTTCTGCTCGGCGGTTGTATCCAGCTGCCTGCCGATGTTGCTTCTTCGCCGACAGCTGCGCCTCCAATTATCATCGTGGCCACGCCCACAGCAGTGCCGGCTGTCACCATCGATTCAGCAAGCCTGGGTGGAGCCACGCCAACACCGCTGAGCGATGAGTTCATGGTACCGTTTGACGTTGAAGAAGAGCTGATCACCAATCTATACCAGCGCGTAAGCCCGTCGGTTGTCCACATCACAGCCCAGGTGATGACTATGAGCTTCTACTTCGGGGCTATGCCCAGCGAAGGGACTGGCTCAGGGTTTGTCTATGACACGGATGGGCATATCGTGACCAATAACCATGTCATTGAGGGCGCCGACAGCATTGAAGTGAAATTCAGCGACGAGATGAGCTACCCGGCCGTGGTGGTGGGCAGTGACCCGGCCAACGATCTAGCGGTGTTAAAGGTGGATCTGCCTCCAGGCCAACTGGCGGCGCTGCAGCTTGGCAACTCAGCGGAGCTGCGGGTTGGGCAAAGGGCCATCGCCATCGGCAATCCTTTTGGTCTGGATCAAACGTTGACCACCGGCGTGATCAGCGCCCTGGGCAGGCCGCTGCAGACTGACAGCGACAGCTTGATCTACAACGTCATCCAGACCGATGCCGCCATCAATCCTGGCAACTCCGGAGGGCCGCTGCTGAATTCCCGAGGCCAGGTTATCGGGGTCAACACCGCCATTCGACAGGGAGCAGAGGGCATTGGTTTTGCGATTCCTGCTGACACCGTGGCCAAAGTAGTCCCGGCGCTGATTGAGCACGGCACCTTCCCCCACCCCTGGCTGGGTCTGCTGGGATATTCGATCACCTCGGCGCTGGCGGACGCTTTGGATCTGCCGGTCGAACAAGGGGTGCTGGTTGCTCAACTATATCGCAACGGACCAGCCGTCTCGGCCGGGATTCAAGGTGCTCAGAAGGAAGTCATCATTGGCAATCGGCGCTTTTTGATTGGAGGTGATATTATCACTGCCATTGACGACACCAGCATCAGCAGCTGGGACGCCCTAAGAGCGTACCTGGAGTTAAACACGACTGCTGGAGAAACCGTAACCCTGTCGATATTGAGAGACGGCGACTCCCTCCAAATTGCGCTTACACTAGCTAGCGAACCATAACCCCAGCATGTGAAACGGTAACCACACGGCAGACAGCCTAACAACCAAGGAGTAATCAAAGATGAAGGTTTTAGTGACAGGTGGAGCCGGCTACATCGGCAGCATCACAGTAGAGCAGTTGATCCAAGCAGGCGAATCCGTGGTTGTGTTTGACAACCTATATCAAGGTCACCGGGATGCCGTTCACCCAGAGGCTGTCTTTGTGCAGGGAGATCTGGCCGATAAGGCCGCCATCGACGCGGTCATGGCTGAGCACAAGCCGGACGGCATCATGCATTTTGCCTCCTATACCCTGGTGGGCGAATCGGTCGAGAAGCCTTTCCTTTATCTGCGAGACAATATCGTCAATGGGCTCAATCTGATGCAGAGTGCGGTGGAGCACGGTGTCCGCCGCTTCATCCTTTCCTCAACAGCGAATTTGTTTGACGATCCAGAACGTATGCCTATCGACGAAAACGAGCGAATCGTGCCCGGCAGCCCATACGGTGAATCGAAAAACATCCTGGAACGATACCTGTACTGGCTGGACAAGATCTACGATCTCCGCTTCGCCTGCCTGCGCTACTTCAACGCCTGCGGCGCCAGCGAAACCCGTGGAGAAGACCACGCCCCGGAGACGCATCTGATTCCTCTGGTATTGGAAGTCGCTTTGGGCAAACGGGACAAGATCATGATTTTCGGGGATGACTACAATACGCCGGACGGCACCTGCGTGCGTGATTACATTCACGTCATCGATCTGGCCCAAGCTCACATCCTGGCGCTGAAGTCGCTGGATCAAGGCAGCCGCAAATATAATTTGGGCAATGGCCGCGGGTACAGTGTCAAGGAAGTGATTGAAACCGCACGACAAGTGACCGGACATCCAATCCCTGCCGAGATAGGCGCCCGCAGAGCCGGAGATCCGGATATCTTGATCGCCAGCAGCGAGACCATCAACCACGACCTGGGGTGGAAACCGCGATACCCTGAACTGCGGGCGATCATTGAGTCCGCCTGGAACTGGCACAACGCCAACCCTGACGGGTATCAGAAATAATCGCCGCGGTTGAGGACACTTCAACAGGCAGTCCGTCCTGCCAGGCCACAAGCATGGCTCATTTCAGGGCATATCTGAAGGTCACGCGCATGATTTGGTAGGCGGCGAAAATGGATCCTCGAACGGTGCCCCCCACCTTGGAGCTGCCGCTGCGCCGAACGCGCCAGCTGACCGGCACCTCGACGATGCGAGCCCCTTGCCGGGCACTCTTCACCATCATCTCCGTAGGCCATCCGAAACTCATCTCCTGCATTTGCAGCGAGAGAAGCAGTTCTGCCCGGATGGCTCGATATGGTCCCAGGTCGGTGACTTTCACCTGATATAACCAGCTCATCAACCAGGACGACAGCTTGTTGCCAAACAGCTGATGGGGCGGCATCGCGCCCGGATCAATTTGACCCAGCGTTCTCGAGCCCAGCACCAGATCTGCCGTTCCTGTATGCAGCGGTTCCAACAGTCTATCGATTTCAGCCGGTGAGGAGCTGAAATCGCCGTCGATGTAGACAACGGTCTCTGCCCCAAGCCTCACGGCAGCCTCTGTTCCCGCGGCGCAGGCGTATCCATAACCCCGACGAGGTTCCGATATCACCAAAGCCCCACCTCGTTCAGCTGCCGCGGCAGTACCATCATCCGAGCCATTGTCAGCCACGATTACCCAGGTAACCTCGACTTGGGCCAGCAGCTGGCGCACTAGAAGCTCGATGTTCCCCTCTTCGTTGAGCGCCGGAACGATTACCGCTGTTTTCATTCCAAGCCCCGGCCATTGAGCTGGTTCTTCAAGAACCGGCGGGTATGGACGCCCACTTCTGGCGTACTCTCCAAATCGGCTATCAACCTGGTGACATCGCTGAATTCGTCGATGTCGTACCAGACAGGCAGCAAAGTGGTCGTCAGCTTATCCTCCTCGGCCAAACGGAGGGTGTCCTGGAGCACGGTTTCAGTCGACATGGGCACCTCTCTGACCAACCGGGGATGCGGCTGCTTCCAGCCGATAAGGTAATATCCGCCGTCCTGACAGGGTCCTAAGACGACATCGCAATCAGGGTCATCCAGGCTGGCAAAAGCGTGCTGCAGAAAAGCCGCCGGAAGCGATGGCGCGTCGCTGCTGACAGCCGCCACTTGCTGGAATCCCTGTTGGCCGCAGAAGGTCAGTGC
>JAHEEY010000330.1 GCA_024640485.1 Chloroflexota bacterium
AAGCCCTCTACGGGTGAGATCTTGGCCATGGTCAGTTTCCCCACTTTTGACAATAATCGGTTCGCGACTGAAGTGCCGGTTGATTATTATCTGGGTCTCGCGCGTGATGTGTATTCTCCGCTGGTTAATCACGCCATTAGTGGTCAGTATCCGCCTGGTTCAACCTTCAAGCTGGTGCCGGCGTCGGCGGCGCTGCAGGAAAATATCGTGTCCCCCTCCCGTTTACTGCGGGCACCAGGGCAAATCGAGATTCCCAACCGATTCGCTCCCAACGATCCCGGACGCGCTCAGACATTTGTCTGCTGGAACCGAAAAGGGCATGGTTGGATGAACACGGTGCTGGGCATCTCTAACTCATGCGACATCTACTTCTACAAAATCAGCGGTGGATTTGATCAAGATGGCGAATATGTGGAAGGGCTGACCGTGGATCGAATCGCTCGATACGGGGAGCAGTTCGGCTTTGGACGAGTCCAGGGAATCGAGCTTCCTCTGGAAGCGCAGGGTAATCTGCCGACTCGAAACTGGAAGGCTCAGACTAGAGGCGAGCCGTGGTCTACCGGTGATGATTACAATCTGGGCATTGGGCAGGGCTTCCTTACCTCTACACCGCTGCAGGTAGCCCAGATGGCTGCTGTCGTCGCCAATGGCGGGTTCTTGTACCGGCCGGCTATCATTCACCATATGACTGATGAGAATGGGAATGTGGTGATTGTCGATGCATCCAGCCGTGTCGTGGCACGAGCGCACCCCGGCCCCGACGGCAGCGCTGTGATCACCGATGCCGACGGCAACCCAATTGATGGAAGCGAATACAACATCGAGTTTGATGCCAACGGCGAATACGTCTTTCAGCCTGAGGTCGTCGATTCAGTGGATGTGGATCGAGAGTACCTCCAGGTAGTCGCAGAGGGGATGCGCTTGGTGAACCAGGAGGGCGGTACCGGTGTAACCTACGTAGATTGGTTGGATGAATTCGGGATCGTTGTGGCAGGCAAGACCGGAACGGCCGAATTCTGCGACAACATTGCTATTACCCGAGGCTGGTGCCGTTTTGAAAAGACCCAGATTCAACCGACACATGCGTGGTATGTAGGCTACGCGCCCTTTGAGAACCCAGAAATCGCGGTGGCCGCATTTGTTTTTAACGGCGGCGAGGGCTCATTGTGGGCGGCACCTGTTGTCCGAGAAGTGATGGCCGCCTATTTTCATGTAGACAGCTATGCACCCGAGGAAGTGCCAACAACGCCGGTGCCCGGTGAAACTGAAATCGTACCCTAGCCGCCGGTTGGTTCATGGTTTATTCACCCGGCTTGCCTAGTTGTGTTATCATTCGTGCATGAGTACCATAGTGCTGGTTCGACACGGCGAAAATGACTGGGTAAAGAAGAATCGGCTTGCCGGTTGGATTCCCGGCATTCATCTCAATCAGAGTGGTCGAGAGCAGGCAGAACAAGCTGCCAATCGCTTGGCAGACCTACCGATCAAGGCGGTGTACAGCAGCCCTGTGCTGCGGTGCACCGAGACAGCTCAATATGTCGCCAAACCCCACCAGCTGGAAGTGATTGAGCTAGAAGAGCTGGGCGAGGTGAAGTACGGTAAGTGGGAAGGGAAGAAGATAAAGAAGCTGGCCCGAAAGAGACGATGGCATGCGGTCCAGTTCTTTCCCAGCCGTTTCCGTTTCCCTCAAGGTGAGGCGCTCCGCGAAACTCAATTCCGGGCAGTGCAGGTAATAGAGGAATTGAGTGCCGCCCATCAGACAGAAGCCGTCGTGGTGGTGTCCCACGCGGATCTGATCAAACTGGTACTGGCGCATTATCTGGGCGTGCATATGGACTTGTTTCAGCGAATTGCTGTTTCGCCCGCGTCTGCCAGTGTCCTGTCGCTGTCTGACAATGGATTGGTGCGGATATTGCGGATAAATGACAACGGTCCTCTGCAATTACCCAAGCCATCCCAGCCAAGCAAGAAAAAAGAAAAGAATCAGGCGGACACGTAGCGCCTTCCAGGCAAAAGCGTCATGTTGGTGACCGGCATACAATGGTTCGCCATCGACTACGAAGCAATAATCTCGCAAGGAAATCCTTCTATTATGGCCAGCCACATTGAACTAAATCCCGTTTCACACTTGACCATTGGTGCGATTGGAGAACCCGGGCACCGTATCTTCTACCTGCAGGGCCGTCAGAGTTCGCAAACCATCTCCCTCATTATTGAAAAAGAGCAAGCTTCTATGCTTATCAACAGCTTCACGTCACTGCTGGAAGAGCTAGCTGAAAAGCATGTTTCTTTGACGAAACAGGCTCCAGAACCAGTGTGGCGGGATATGCGGTTGCAAGAACCCGTCCAGGGGCTGTTTCGCGTAGGGAACATGGGCGTGGGGTATAACGAAGACAGTGATCAAGTTGTCCTTGTGGCATATGAATTGGTCGAGGAAGGAGTGGAGCCGACCGTGATCAGTTTTTGGGCTTCTCGACCTCAGATCGAGGCATTGATAAAGCATACCGAGGAAGTGGTAAGAGCGGGACGCCCAATTTGTGGCAACTGTGGTGCCCCAATTGATGCTGATGGTCATTTCTGCCCACAGCGCAATGGGCATTCGCATTAAGCCAGTGTTGAAGGAGCCTTTATCGAATTCAAGGTCATGACGTGGGTAATATGACGACCGCTGAAATTCTTCACCTGCTTCAAAACGGCGACATCGATTTGGAAGGATTGCTGCCATGGAGTTCCAACTATACGTTTTTGGCCCGTGTTCATCAGGATGACGCGGAAACGTTGGCTGTATATAAGCCGCGCCAGGGAGAACGCCCTCTTTGGGATTTCACTCAGGGAACCTTATGCCAGCGTGAGCGGGCTGCCTATCTCGTCAGCGAGGTGATTGGTTGGGGTGTTGTGCCAACTACTGTCATGCGAGAAGGCCCACACGGGGTAGGGTCGCTGCAGCTGTTCATCGAACATGATCCCGAGTGCCACTACTTCACCTTTGAAGGTGAGACGGCTTTTCGGACACAGCTGCAGCAGATCGCTCTGCTTGACATCGTGATCAATAATGCTGACCGCAAGGGTGGTCATATACTTCTGCAGGAGTCGGAAAACTGCACGAATGAAGCGCGTTTGTGGGCGATCGACCATGGTGTATGTTTTCATTCGCAGTATAAGCTGCGAACTGTAGTTTGGGAATTTGCCGGCACGCCAATACCAGATGAGTTGCGGGCAGATCTAGAGAGACTTAGGTCTAAGCTGTTGTCAGAATCTTCCACCAACGCAATAGATTTGAAGAAGCAATTGGATGAATCCGAGATGGTTGCGCTGCTGAAGCGAGTTGATCAGCTGACAAAGCATGGCTTGTTCCTGGAACCTGGGCCTTCGCGACATTACCCATGGCCCCCGGTCTAGCGGGGTGATCTGCTTTCTGCCGCCTGACTAATCATTTCAGCATATCAAAAAATAGGGGCGAAGATGCCATACAAAATCTTAACCGTAGACGATCATCAGCCGACGCTTGACATCGTGATGCTGACACTGCAGCAGCATGGATTTGAGGTAATCGGTTCAAGTTCCCCTGTCGAGGCTTTGTCAATTGCCGAGAAGTCACTGCCGAATCTCATTCTGCTGGACATGAATATGCCCATCTTGAGCGGCTTGGAAGTGTGCCGTCGGATCAGGGCCCACGCGCAGCTGGCAAATACCCCGGTAATTATGTTTTCGGCGGAAGCGGCTGAGAAGATTAAGTGCTTTGAAGCTGGCGCTGATGATTTCATCGTCAAGCCCACGGCCCCTGATGAATTGGTTTCCCGTATTGAAGCACTGCTGGAAGGGGTGGATGAGCCTGAGGGTGAGGATGAATCAGCCCAGGAAATTGGCGGCTCTTTCTATATCCAGCCTGCTGAGATGATTGGGGGCGACGCCAAATTAGATGAAGAGGCCAGGAGGTCTGACCAGTGCCGCCAGATCATTGCCGTACTTGGGGCAAGAGGCGGCTGCGGCAGTACAACCACGGCAATTAATCTTGCGGTTACCGCCTCGAAGCAAGGCTGCCTGACGACGCTGATGGATCTTGACCTGGTGCAGGGTCATATCGGTATGTATTTGAAAGCGAAGAAGTCCGGGGCGATCAACGCGATTGCCGACCTGCCAGTCAATAATATCCATACACAGCTGACAGAGTTGATGATGCCATATATGGAGAACCTGCGGCTGATGCTGACCAACCCCAATCTCTGCGGCCAATTTCGCATGCCGACGGCCGAACAGATTGCCTCCACCCTGGAACTTGTCCAGATGGCTAACTCGTTCACTGTCGTTGATCTTGGGCGCCAGTCAACCGAGGTCACCAATGAGGTGATTGGCCTTGCTCGCAAAGTTGTCATCTGTATACAGCCGGAACGAATCGCCATCTCCTCCTGCAAGGAATTGCTCAGGGATCTGCGACGATTTCCGCACCTTCAATCAGCCGTGCATGTCGTCCTGCTGGGATCTCCAGATCAGATGAATCTGCCCACCAGCGCTATCGAACAATTCATTGGCCAACGATTGGCAGCAGTTATTCCCTATAAACAAGTAGAGATGGTGCAGGCGGTCAACCGGGGGGCGCCCTACGTCCGTCAATTCCCCCATTCCGAGATTGCTGATGTGTATCGCGACTTGACGAATATTCTGGTGACTGTATGAGTGCTGACACCGGACTCTCATTGGACAGTCTGGTTGAAAAAGCTGTCGCTATGCTGAGAGATGCAAGCCATCTAGCTGTCTTGACCGGTGCTGGTATCAGTACTCCCTCCGGCATTCCCGATTTCCGCAGTGATGAATCAGGGCTGTGGAATCAGGCAGACCCATTTGAGGTCGCTTCGATTCAGTCATTTCGCAGGCGTCCACAGAGTTTTTATGATTGGCTCAGGCCTCTGTTGGGCCTCATCATGAGTGCGAAGCCAAATCCGGCCCATCTGGCGCTAGCTCAGATGGAAAGTAGTGGGCTCCTCCAATGCGTCATTACCCAGAATATCGATGGGCTGCATCGTAAGGCTGGCTCACACTGTGTCCACGAAGTTCACGGCGATCTTCGTGAGGCAACCTGTTTGAATTGCTTTACCGAATTCGACGGCGAGTCGATTTTGGTGGACTATCTGGAGACGGGCGAGGTCCCTCGCTGTGCCGAGTGTGGCGGCGTGGTCAAGCCCAATGTCATTCTATTGGGCGAGCTGCTGCCGGTTGCTGTGATGGCCAAGGCCAGGAAGCAAGCGGTCGCTTGCGACTTGATGCTGGTGGTCGGATCTTCTCTGGAAATGGCGCCTGCCGGCGAACTGCCCTTAATGGCCAAACGTGCCGGGGCCCGTCTGATATTTGTTAACCTGAGTACCACGCCCTTTGATAATATGGCTGATATGATCATCCAGGCTGATGCTGCTGAAATACTCCCTAGATTGACGGCTCCATTTGTAGGACATTAGAATAGGGGCTGTACACGGCAGTTGAGCTTCTCGTTCTTCTCGCAGTACCGAAGAACTGACGATTTCATTAAGGAAACAAGCATGTCGGAAATCGAAGAACAGGATTACCCATTACCCAAGATCGA
>JAHEEY010000331.1 GCA_024640485.1 Chloroflexota bacterium
ATATCATGCTCCGTCCGCAGGATCTCGGTGATCTGCTCCACGGCGTCGTCGGCCTGCTCCGGGCTGGCGGATTGGGCGGTGATAGAGCTGACCGCCTTCTGGCCGTCACGGGTGCGGTTGGAGAACAGCCGGCTCTGGGCGGTGGACAGCGGGATGAAGACGGTGCCGTCGTTGTTGTTGAAACCGCCGCCCGATGCCGCCAGCACCCCCACCACCTCATACCCCACGCCGTTGATCTTGATCGTCTGCCCCACGGCGTACTCATCGGGGAATAGATCCCCGGCGGCGCCGCTGCCCAGCACCGCTACCCGGGCCCGGATGTCGTAATCATCCTGGGTCAGACCGTCTCCTCCCTCGAAGTCGGTCATGTTGTAGATCTCCAGGTAGTTGGGGGTTATCCCGGTGATATTGCTGTTGACCGACCGCCCGCTGCTGACCACCAGCTGGTTGCCCTGTACCGAGGCGGCGGTGCCGCTCACCGCCGGCGCCCGCGACGGATCGTTCAGCAGCTCCCAGTCGGAGAGGCTCAGCGCCGGGTAGCCGTCGCTGTTCTCGAAGTCGGTGGAGATCACGATTAAATTGGTGCCGATGGCGGTGATCTCACCGGTGATCGATTCGCTGACCCCGTTGCCGATGGAGAGCAGGGCGATGACCGCCCCCACGCCGATGATCACCCCCAGCATGGTCAGGATGGAGCGCAGCTTGTTGGCCATCAGGCTGTCGAGGGCGGTGAAAAAGCTTTCCGAAATGTTCATAATGTGTCCTTGGTTTGGCGGCCGCCGCTAATCGGTGATCAGCCCGTCCCGGATCCAGATGATCCGCCGGGCCCGTTCGGCGATCTCGGGATCATGGGTGATCATGATCACCGTGATCCCCTGCTGGTTCAGCTCCTGGAACAGGTCCAGGATTTCGGCGCCGGTCTGGGTGTCCAGGGCGCCGGTGGGTTCGTCGGCCAGGATGATGTTAGGCCCCACAGAGAGCGCCCGGGCGATAGCCACCCGCTGCTGCTGCCCGCCGGACAGCTCGTCCGGTTTGTGGTCGATGCGGTCGCCGATGCCCACCCGGATCAACGCCTGATTGGCCTGTCCTAACCGCTCCGACCGGCCCACGCCGGCATACATCAGCGGCAGCGAGACCTGCTTCAACGCCGTGGTCCTGGGCAGCAGGTTGAACTGCTGGAAGACAAAGCCGATCCGCTTATTGCGCACCCGGGCCTGCTCGTCGTCGCTCATCTGGCTGACGTCGACGCCGTCCAGGGTGTAGCTGCCGCTGCTGGGCACATCCAGGCAGCCCAGCACATTCATCAAGGTGCTCTTGCCGGAGCCGGAGGGGCCCATGATAGCCACAAATTCCCCCGCTTCGATGTCCAGGTCAATCCCCCGCAGGGCGTGGACTTCCTGGGTACCCATCTCATACGATTTGGTGATATTTCTCATTCGAATCATGTTGATCTCGTTCCTTGGGGCCGGCTGCCGGCGCCCGTCAACCGCTCACTGTGACCGCTGCTGGTCGCTCGCTTATCTATAAGGGCCCTCAGTCCAAAGGGACCCCTTATCCGAAGGGCCCCCTTATCCAAAGGGCCCACCACCTTGCGGCGGGCCGTCTTGTCCGGGCCGTCCAAAGCGCATCAGCGGCGGCAGGTTGCCTACCAGGATTTCATCCCCGGCGTTCAGGCCGCTGATGATCTGGGTGAAGCTGCCGTCCCGCAGGCCGATAGTCACCGGGGTTTCGGTGAAGCTGATCTGGTTGTCGCCGTCCCGGCTGACCAGATTGACGCTGTAAGTGCCGTTTTCCCGATCGGCGATGATCGCCGCGTTGGCCAGCAGCAGCACCCCGTCTTTCTGGGAGGTGATCAGGTCGGCGTTGGCGGTCATCCCCGCCAGCACCGGCAGATCCGTTTCCGGCAGGGTCAGATACAGCTCGAAGGTGACCAGGGCGCTGTTGTCGGCTACCGCCGCCGGGGCGATAGCGCCTACTTCACTGTCCAGCGCTGCATCGGGCCACGTTTCCAGGGTGATGGTCGCCGGCTGACCCGGGGCCAGATCGGCCAGATCGATTTCATCCACCAGCAGTTTCACCTGCAGGCTGTGGTCATCGACGATCTCCATCAGCGGGCCGCCGGCCTGTTCCCCTTGCTGCGCATAGACCGCGGTGATCACCCCGTCAAATGGGGCGGTCAGAGTGGCCTGCGCCAGCCGTATCTCCGCCTGGGCCAGGGCGATAGTCGCCTGCTCCACCGCGATTTCGGCCATCTCCAGCTGCGTCTGCGACGGCCCGCGGGTCAGCCGGTCCAAATTAGCCTGCGCCTGGGCCAGAGAGGATCTGGCGGCGGCGATCTGCGCCTCGGAGGCCGGGCTGGTCAGGTTGTCCAGCTGGATCTGGGCGATCTGTAGCTGCACGTTGGCGCTGGTCACCCCGGCGCGGGCGGCGGCGATGCTGTCGCCGTCTCCATTGACCACGGTATCCAGCGCCGATTGGGCCGCTTCCAGCCGGCTGTTGGCCTGCAGGGCGCCCGCCCGGGCCATCTCTTCCATCGAGGCCAGCCTGTCGGCGGAGAGGAAGCCGCCCGGTTCGGTCACCAGGATGCTGCTGTGCTGCTGGGCCGCTTCTGTGGCCGCCGTCTGGGCCATCTGCAGCTCCAATTGGGCCGCCTGCAGCTCGGCGTCGCTGGGGCCGGCGGCCAGTCGGTTCAGCCGCGAGGCGGCCGAGGACGCGTCCGCCTGCGCCGCTCTGACGTCCGCTTCAGCGGCAGCGATCTCTTCCTGGCTGGCGCCGGACAGAATGCTGTCCAGGGCCGCCTGGGCGCTGGCCACCGACGCTTCCGCCGCGGCCAATTCCGCCGCCGAGGGGGGCGCCTGGGCGCTTTCCAGATTGCTCTGTTGGATTATCAAGCTCTGCTGGGCCGAAGCCGCGCTGCGGGCCAGTTGGGCCGAATCCAGCTGCAGCAGCGGCTCGCCGGCGGCGACATGGTCCCCTACGGAGACATAGACCGCCGTGATGGTGCCGCTGCCGGCGGCGGTCAGCCGGGCCTCCCGCTGGGCCACCACCTGGCCGCTGGCCGAAGCGCTGGCGGAGAGGTCGCCGATGAAGGCGGTGACGATATCGCCGGTGCCGGCCGATTCAAACTCCGCCCGCATCGCCTGCCCTCGCTGGAAAATCGTATAGCCGCCGGCGGCGCATAAGGCCACGATGACCAGGGCAGAGCCGATGATCCAGCGCCTCTTGTTTCCCTTCTTCTCTTGATTCTTACTCATCTCATACTCCGGTATCGGCGTGCCAGCCACACGGCCGGCACGCTGCTGATTGCTTTCAAACCTCTGCGGGTGGGCTACTGGCCCATGCCGCCGCCAAAGGGGCCGCCGTCACCTTCGTTGCCAAAGGTCATCACCGGGGCGCCGTTGCTGACCAGCAGTTCATCCCCTTCGTTTAGCCCGCCGGTGACTTCCGTATACTGTCCGGTGCGCAGTCCCACGCTGATGGGGAGTTCAGTCACCTGCTCCCCTTGAACCAGCTCTACACTGTAGCTGCCGGCGGTACGGTCGATCCGGATTGCCTTGCTGGCCACCAGCAGCACCCCTTGTTTAGCGGAGGTGATCAGGCTGGCGTTGGCGCTCATGCCGATCTTCACCCCCACCTCAGCCGGGGCCATGGACAGGTACACATCGTAGCTGACCAGCCCGGTGGCCGGGTTGATGTTCGCCTGGGGTCCGATCTCCCGCACTTCGCCGTCGATGATCAGGTCGGGCCACGTTTCCAGGGTGATCGCCACCGGCTGCCCTTTGGCGATCTGGCCGATGTCGATCTCATCCACCGCCAGCAGCAGTTCCAGGCTGTTGAGGTCTGCCAGCTCCACCAATACCCCGCTGGCGTACTCGCCGGGGGCCGCATTCACCGCCGTGACCACCCCGTCGATAGGGGCGGTGACGGTGGCGCCGTCCAGCCGCTCCTGAGCGTCAGCCAGGGCGATCTCCGCCTGGGCCAGCTCCGCTGCCGCCGAAGCCAGCGCCTGGGCGGTGGGCCCTTCCTGCAGCGATGCCAATGAGGAATTCGCCTGGGCCAGCTGCACCCGTCCGTTGGCGATCTCAGTCGCCGAGGCCCCATTCCGCAGCCTGGCTAAATCCGCCTGGCTCCCTTCCAGCCGCGCCTGAGCCGAGATCAATGATCCTCGGGCGGAGCTGCTGTCCGGCCCCGCCAGCAGATCCTCGTAGGCCGCCTGGGCGTTGGCGACCGTCTGGATCGCCTGCCGCAGCGCCAAATCGTTCGCCTGGTTGGGCGACGCTTCGTTGGTCTCCCGGATACGCTCCAGAGAGCCCTGGGCCGAGAGCAGCGATGCTTCCGCCGCCAATATCTGGGAGTCGGCGATGCTCCCTTGGGCCCGGTTCAGCTCCGCCGAAGCCGAGGCCACCCCCGCTTCAGCCGCCGCCACGCTGGCTTCTGAGAGGCTGATCTGGGCTGCCGAGGGGCCGTCCAGCAGATCGTCCAGGTTGGCCTGGGCGCTGGCTACCGCCGCCTGGGCCGCGGCGATATCGGCCGCTTCCGGGCTGGCCGATAGGCTGTCCAGATTGGCCTGTCGCAGCCGCACCGTCAGGGCGGCGCTTTCTACTGCCAACCCCAATTCGGCGCTGTCCAGCTGTAATAGCGGGTCGCCGGCTGATACCTGGTCGCCCACGGACGCCAGGACCGCGGTCACCCGTCCAGGGCTGGCGGCTGAAACCGCCGCCGTCTGCCGCGCCTGGATCGTGCCGGAAGCGGTCGCCTCCGCCGCCAGATCGCCGATGAATGCCGTCACCGTTTCCTGCGCCGGCTGGCTGCTGTCAGCCGCCTGCTGCCGGCGGCTGCTGACCAGCAGCGCCGCCGCTCCCAGCAGCAGCGCCACCAGCGCCGCCGCCAGGAACTTCTTGCTCTTGAACTTACCCATACTCAAACTCCCTGCGATTGCCGCCTTTGGCCAGCTCCTGCCGGCTGACGGCTCAGAAATTCCGCTTGTTGAAAAGGTTGTTTTGGTGGACCCATGCCCTGCCGGCGCAAGCCAGCACGCATCGATCCGCACCCTGGAGATTCTAGCGGGGGATTCTGCAGGAATCCTGCAGAAAGTTCAGCAGTATGGTGCAGTTTGGGGCTGACCTCGAGGGGCTGCCGCTGAAATGGGCAGCCCCTCTCATGGATCATTCAGAAAGGGGGGGCGGCTCGACCGTCCGCAGCATCACCTGCCGGTTGACGCTCAGGAAACACAGTTTTGCCGCTGGGCGCTGCCCCAGCAGGGCGGTGACCGCCTCCGCGTACCGCAGCACCTGCGCCTGGTAATCCGTTTCGTGTAGTAGCTTTTCCAGACTCTCGATGTCGGCAGCGTAATCCGTCTTGAAGTCGATCAGCGTCCAATGCCCTTCCTTATAGTAGAGCAGGTCGATGATCCGGCGGGCCGGCTCCCCGTCCTGGATCAAATCATAAGGCAGCTCGTGCAGCCGGCGCTCGGCGCTGATGATCTCCCGGTAGATCCCCGCACGCTGGAACCGCCCCAGCAGCTGGCTGACCCGCCGCTGAGCGTCATCCAGCTGGGACTGCTCCGCCAGCCCGA
>JAHEEY010000332.1 GCA_024640485.1 Chloroflexota bacterium
TATCTTTGGCCTGCTGGAAATCATCGTTGTCCTGGCCGCTGGCGTTGGCCAAATAAAGTTCACGGAACAAGACGGTCACCTGATCAGCGGCACCCAGCTGTTTCAAGGCGGCAGCCTGGCGCACCACGGCCCGGCAAGCCATCCGGGCTCTGGCCAGCTGAGCCGGCTGCCGGGCATCGGGCAGGATGAACACCACCTGCTCCGCCAGCTGGCCAGCGGCAGGATGCCAGGCAGCGATCTGGCGCTGCAGCCCAGAGAGGGTCATGTTGGGGATCAACCCTTCCCAGGGCGGGGTTTCGCGACGGCTCTCCAGGGCATCGGCGGCGATGATGACGGCACCGGCAGCCCTGGCGCATTCCTGCCGTCCCTGGCGGAAGCTGACCCGATAGTCACCGGCACGACCGCTGACGGCGGTGATAGAAGCTGCCGGGATCAGCTCAATATGGGGATGGTGACGGGCGGCAGCATTTTGCTCGTTGGTCCAGGCAGACGCCTCCTTGGAATAAAGGGCGGATTCCGGCTGGTGGGTCCCCATCTGGAGCAGGGTGACATGGTGCTGGTTTTCCGCCAGCACCAGCGCGGCAGTGAGGGCGCCGAGGCCGCCGCCGAGAACCATGGCGGAGGGGCGAATGGCAGCGGTATGGGTGCATCCGGGGGAACCGTTGGCCAGCCGGGCGACACCGGCAGCGATCTGCTGCCCCGCTTTGCGGTTGGCAGCCGCGGGATCGTCTCTGTGAACGCGGGCGCACCCTTCGCGGATGTCAGTCAGGTAGAGATCTTCGGTATTCAGCCCGGCCTGCTGGATACATTTCTGGAACAGGCCGGTGACCAGTCCTGGGGAACAGCCGGCGACCAAGACCCGATCCAGCTGGTGATCCTGGATCGCCTGCCCCAGGCGGAGCCGGCTGTCCTTGCTGCAGCCGTACCCTTCAGCATGGGCCAGGACCACCCCCGGCAGCGCCCGGGCTTCCGCCTGTAGGCTGGGGATATCCACCCTGCCGGCGATCTCCTGACCGCAGCGACAGATAAAAACTCCGGTTCTCGGCAAAGATGATTGCGGCATTGGCTTACCCTCCGGCGCCATTGGCTCTGATCTGGTATTCGTCGGCACACAGCTGGCAGTAAAACGGCTGCGGAGTGCCCTTGAAGCGATGTTTGCTGTGATCCGAGGTGATATCGTCCAACTTGATCTTGCCGGTGGGGCAGATGAGGACGCAGGTGCCGCAGCCGATGCAGCTGGCTGAGGCGCGCGCCAGCGGCGGCGAAACCTGCTTATTGATGCCCCGGTTGATCATGCTGATGGCGCTGACACCGACGATCTCCTGACAAGCGCGAACACACAGCCCGCAGAGAACACAGGCGTCGGCTTCCGGCAGCTGATAGCGCAGCTGGCTGACTCCCAGGGATTCGGCCAGGGCTATGATTTCGGGGACATCATAGGCACCCGCCAGCAGCAGTTCAGCGGTGACACGGCGGCTGCGCCGCACCGCTTCGCTGTTGGTGCGGACTAGCAGCCCATCCTCTGCCGGCTGGGTACAGGCTGCCGCCAGCCGGGGCGGCCGGGTGCCAACAGCGACCTCGACCATACAGAGCCGGCAGCCCCCCCACGGTTCCAGGGCGGGATGGTAGCAAAGGGTGGGCACGTATATGTCGTGTTCCCGGCAAACCTCAAGGACGGTACGCCCTTGAGGGGCCAAGATCGGTTGTCCATCTATGGTTATCTGGATCATGCTCACACCACCTGTACCGCGTCGAATTTGCAGAGGCTGAAGCAGGTGCCGCAGCGATTGCATTTTTCAGCATCGATATGGTGAACTTCTCGCTTGGCCCCCTGAATGGCGCCGGTAGGACAGCTGCGCAGGCAGACCATGCAGCCGGTGCAGTTCTCTTCCAGCACCGAGTAACTGATCAGCCCTTTGCATACTTTAGCCGGGCAGCGCCCCTGATGGATATGGGCCTGGTACTCCTCACGGAAGTACCGCAGCGTGGAAAGCACCGGGTTGGGGGCGGTTTGACCCAGACCGCACAGGGAGGCGGACTTGATTTCGTTTCCCAACTCGGTCAAATATTCCAGGTCGCCGGGCTGCCCTTTGCCGTCGCATATCCGTTCTAGAGTGGACAGCATCGCCTTGGTGCCGATACGGCAGGGAACGCATTTGCCGCAGGACTCCTCTTGGGTAAAAGCCATGAAGAAGCGGGCGAAGTCAACCATGCAGGTATCTTCATCGGCGATAACCAGGCCGCCGGAACCCATGATGGCGCCCAGAGAACGCAGGGAGTCGTAGTCGATCTGGACATCGAGATGTTCCGGCGGGATGCAGCCGCCGGAAGGGCCGCCGATCTGAGCAGCCTTGAACTGTTTGCCGCCGGGGACGCCGCCGCCGATATCCTCTACCAGCTGGCGCAGGGTGATGCCCATGGGCACTTCGACCAGGCCGGTATTGTTGATGTTGCCTACTAGCGAGAAGATCATGGTCCCTTTGCTGGAAGGGGTGCCGATGCTGGCAAAGAACTCTGGCCCCCGATCGATAATGATGGGGACTGATGCCCAGCTCTTGACGTTGTTGATGTTAGTGGGACGGCCCCACAACCCCCGCTGGGCGGGGAAAGGAGGCCGGGGGCGCGGCTCGCCGGTGCGGCCTTCGATGGAGGCCATCAAGGCGGTTTCCTCTCCGCAGACAAAGGCGCCGCTGCCCAGGGTGATGTCGATATCAAAATCAAAGCCGCTGCCCAGGATGTTCCGGCCTAGAAAGCCGGCAGCACGGGCCTGGGCCACCGCCGCCCGCAGATGTTTCACCGCCAGCGGATATTCAGCCCGGATATAGACGTACCCGCGCCGGGCGCCCATGGCGTAGGCGCCGATGATCATCCCTTCCAGCACCCGGTGGGGGTTGCCTTCGATGATGGAGCGATCCATATAGGCGCCGGGATCACCTTCGTCGGCATTGCAGATAACGTATTTGAGGTCGCCTGGCTGATTCCGGCACAGCTCCCATTTGAGGCCAGTGGGAAAGCCGGCTCCCCCCCTGCCCCGCAGCCCCGAACGCTTGACGGTATCGATGACCATCGGCGGAGTCAATTCACCCAAACAGTGATGGATGGCTCTGTAGCCGCCCATGTTGATATATTCGTTGATATCCAGGGGATCGATGAGGCCGTTGAGGTTCAATATCAGCCGCTGCTGATGCTTGTAGAAGGGGACATCCGGCTCACGGCTTATGTGGTCGCCGGAGTCGGGGTCAACGTAGAGCAGCCGGTCGATGAGCTCTCCGGCGATAATGGTCCGCTGAACGATTTCGGGGACATCTTTAGGTTTGACGTGGACGTACATGATCTCCGACGGGCGCAGGACCACCAAGGGGCCCTGCTCGCAGAAACCGTGGCAGCCGGTGCTCTTCACCTGCAGCTCCACGGTCGCCTGACAGCCGGCGGCGTCCAATTCCTGCCGGAAACGGTCGGCGACCATCTCGCTGCCGTAGACACGACAGCCGGTGCCGCCGCAGATGGTGATGGTGGGTACTTGGGGGATATCTTGAGGGCGGGCGCGGCGGCGCAGTTCGGATAAGTCGAGGGTGGCGGTTGGCTCAGCCATGGGGTTCTCTCGCCTCCATTTTCAGCAGCCGTTTCAGCAGCCGGTCTACCTTGGCCAGGGTCATCTGCCCGGAATAGTCGCCGTCGGTGACCACGATGGGGCCCAAAGCACAGGCACCCAGGCAGTTGACCGTCTCCAAGGTAAACAGTTTGTCGCCGGTGGTCTCGCCGGCGCCGATGCCCAGGCTGGTCGCCAGGGAGTCCATCAGCCGGGGGCTGCCGCGCACGTGACAGGCGGTGCCCATGCAGACGCTGAGACAATGCTTCCCTTTGGGCTGCAGGGTGAAGGCATTGTAGAACGTCGCCACGGAAAACGCCTGCGAGAGAGGCACATCCAACCATTCACTGGCTAATACCAGCGCCTCCGAAGGCAGGTAGTTAAATTCTGCCTGGATCTGATTCAGGGCGGCGATGAGGGAGCCCTGCTTCGCCGCCTCACGGCTGACAATCTGATAACTCTCGGTCACTGCTTCATGCATACGCCTATCCTCACAGTAATCATGGTTAGCTGCTGAAAAGAGGTTGCTGTGCTGCCATCGGCAGGCAAAACCGGAACAGCCTGGTTGAATAGTTGTTTTGGGTCGTTCTCTGGATCCCTCAGACCACCCCCTCCTGGCTGGAACTCAGCTGCATTGACACTCATATGGCGCAGGGTTCTCATCGCTCCCGCTCAGCCGGTTGAAGACGCTTTTCACTACCACCTAACGGCCTCCGCAAACTCGAATGGGGGGAGAGAAGAGTGAGGTCAGCAAGACAGCAAACCCTTTGCGTTCCTGGATATCTTCATCGGTGATGGGAATGATGTCGATCAGCGAACGGTAGCTGCTGTACCTGGACCAGCCCAACTTCTTGATGCTGGCGGTCAGCGCCTGATCCAGGGCGCTGATCAGGGTGTTCAGGGCGGCAGAGCGCTTCTTCACCCGCACCAGCAGGTGAACGGCGGCATCTGCCGTCATCTCACCTCCTTCAACAGAATCGGGATTGGCAGAAGGATCAAACAGATAGACCGTTCTGACCTGCCCATCGTGGGCCAGGAGCGTGTCTCCAACCCCTTTGGCCAGGCCACATTTGAAGTGGCTCAAGAATTCCTGCTGCCAAACCAGCCGTTCCAACTCTTTGGTCCGCTGGAAAGGGGTTAACTTGGAGAGAGCGAACTTCACCGCGTCGTCCCGGATTGTCTCCACCAATTCCTGAATCTTGGTCACCTGATCGCCAAGGATGACCGGGTCTAATTCTGTGTTCCCAGTTTGCAAGACCATGGTTCGGCTCCCGTTTCCGAAACAGCGATCACAATCATCCGGCGATGAGTGTGAAACCGTATATTCCATCCAATTTAGCAAATAGGGGATGAAAGACGCATAAAATTGCGGATGATCGGCATTAAAACGGCATGAAAATCGGGGTGGGCAAGCGGGATCGCGGTGGTTGAAGAGCGGGACGGCAGCCTCAGCCATGGTTTTCGGGGACTACCAGCATGTAGCCGACACCGGGGAAGGTCAGTATCAGCTCGGGCTGGGCGGGATTGGGCTCCAGTTTGCGGCGGAGATGGTGGACATAGGCTCTGAGGTAGTCGATATCATCCCGGTATTCTTGGCCCCAAACGGAGGTCAACAGCTGCTCGTGAAGCAGTACTTTATTGGGATGACCGGCAAATTCATGCAGCAAATTATATTCGGTGCGGGTCAAGGGGACTTCATTGCCGTCCACAAGCACCTTGCGCCGGGCCAGATCGATCTGCAGCCGCCCGCATTGGATACGGCTTTCGCGGGGGCCGTCGCTGGCCGATTGGGATCGCTTCAAGACCGCTTGAACTCTGGCGACCAGCTCTTTGGCGCTGAACGGCTTGACGATGTAGTCGTCCGCGCCGGCCTCAAAGCCGCGCAGGATATCGGACTCTCTGGCTTTGGCGGTGAGCATGATGATCGGTATGTCGGAGAAGGCGCGTACCCCCCGGGCAACCTGTAGGCCGTCGAA
>JAHEEY010000023.1 GCA_024640485.1 Chloroflexota bacterium
CCGCCCCAGCCGCCTCGCCCGCTCCCCCCAGCCGTCCAAACCTCCCTGCAATCTGCCCGCATTCCCACTATAATTACCCCGTGAACGACAGATACACAACCCGTTCACCGGAGCCTTTGAAATCGTGATTAACCTTGAGAGCTGCCAGCCAAACCATCTGATTGCCGCCGATCATTTTTAACCATGTCGCAACCTGCCCTGCCTACATCCAAACGGCGTGCCATCAGCCGCCCATTCATCCTGATCAACATGCTTCTGCTCCTCCTCTACGGCTGGACCCTCTCCGAAGAGTCCTCCTTGTCCATCCAGGTCGAAGACGGCACCTGCACCGCCATCTTCCCCGGTCAGACCAGCGGCATCCCCTGCCTGGGCGCCCCGATCACCCATGTCGGCCTCTACTTCCAGGCGCCAGATGAGCCCAACCTGGCCGATTTCGGCCCCCTGGACTGGCTGGCGCCCGGCTCCGCCTGGCACACCATCCGCCAGACCAGCCTCAGCGACCCCGGCCTCCAGTTCAACTTCTACCCCTTGGGCGACATCCCCGGCTGGCAGCAGATAGCCGGCGAATGGCGGGCTGAATGGGACGCCGCCGCCATGCTGTGGAAAGCCCCCCTGCCCGATCACTTCCTGCTCGAGGCCGCCCTGCGCCGCCCGGATGAAAGAGCCGGTATCCTCCTACTGGAAGAAGACCAGGAACAAGGCTGGGCTTTCATCATCTCCCCCCGCGGCCGGCGAGGCGTCTGGTGGCGCTGGCAAGACGGCCGGCCCGCCAGCCCCATTGTGGGCATCCCCTACCAGAAATCCCTCCTGGCCCAGAGCCAATCCCTGCTGCGCCGGCTGCTCCGCGCCCATCAGGGCGCCCTGCTCCTGCTGGCTGCCGGCTGGCTCCTGCGCCAGATCATCCGCCGCCTTCGCCGTCCCGTCCCTGCCCTGGCCGTCCCCGATCGGCTGATCATAGGGCTCGCCGCCCTGCTGGCCTTCGCGGCTGCCGCCTATGCTGCCAGCCAACTCCTGGAGCGCATCCCCCATGTCCAGGACTCCATCACCTACCTTTTCCAGGGGCAGACCCTGGCGCGCGGCAAGCTCTGGGCCCCCGCCCCCGCCATGCCCCAATTCTTCAAGGAAGAATTCCTGCTGGTCCGCGACGGCAAATGGTTTGGCAAATATCCGCCCGGCTACCCCCTGATCCTGGCCCTGGGCCTCTTGCTGGAAACCCCCTGGCTGGTCAACCCCATCCTGGCCGCCCTGACCATCCCCCTCCTTTATGCCCTGGGCCGCGCCCTCTACCGCCCCGCCATCGGCCGGTCCGCCGCCCTGCTGGCGGTCGTCTCCCCCTTCTTCCTGTTCATGTCCGGCAGCCTCATGCCCCATGCCGCCGAGCTGTTCTGGATCACCCTTTTCATGCTCGCCTGGGTCAAAGGCCGGCAGCCGGGAGCCCCCCGCCGCTGGATCTTCATCGCTGCCGCTGCCCTGGGCATGGCCTTCCTCACCCGCCAGATCACCGCCGTCGTCATCGGTGCCGCCTTTGTCGGGGCCGCCTCACTGGCGGACCTCATCCGTCAGCGCCGTGCCGCCTGGCCCGGCATAATCCAGCGTGCCGGCTTGCTGCTCGCCGGCCTGCTTCCTTTCCTGCTGCTGCTTCTGGGGTACCAATCCGCGCTCACCGGCGATCCCTGGCAGGATCCCCGTCTCCTCTTCTGGCCTTTCGACCGCCCTGGCTTCGGCGACGACATCGGCATGGGTTACAACGCCTTCACTCTGGACAATATCGACGGCGAACTACTGGTCAGCTGGTTCCGCGATCCTGACCAGCCCCCCGCCGGCCATACCCCTGCCCGGGGCATCTACAACCTGGAACAGAACTGGCGCAGCTTGGAGCAGAATCTATTCGGCTGGCCCTTCATCTTCACCCTCGCCTTCGCCTGGCTCCCCTTCCTGCTGCGCCGCCCCAGCGAGGCTGACTGGATCCTGCTGGTTACCTCCGGCGCCCTATGTCTGGCCTACATCACCTTCTGGGCCTCAGGCATCATGTACGGCCCCCGCTACCTCTACCCCATACTGCCCGGCCTGCTGCTGCTGACCGCCCGCGGCATCTACCTCTCCGGCTGTTGGCTCGGCGGACGGGCCGGCACCGCCGCCATCGCTTCCTTAGCCGCCCTCCTGGTCGCCGGCAGCCTCCTCTTCTACTTCCCCCAGGCCATCGAGCTCTACCGCGGCTACAACTTCGTCAGCCGGCAGGGGCAGGATCAGGTAGAAGCCGCCGTCTCCGGCAGCGCTCTCATCTTCATTCCTACAAACGGTATTGACTGGTGGGACTACGGCCGCTTCTTCAGCGGCAACACCCCCTGGCTCGACACCCCCATCATCTACGCCATCGACCGCGGCATCCAGCAAGACCGCCAGCTCGCCGCCCGCTACCCCGATCACACCCCCTACCGCTACCAGGCCGGCCAACTGCTCCCCCTGACGACGACGGCGCCGTAAGGGCCAGCCGGCTGGGAATATCCCCCACCTACCGCTAGCCGATCGCCCCAGCCGGCTTGCCCCTCCTACACCGACGGTCCCACTGGCCCAGCCGCCTACCCTCTACCCGTGCCCCCGCCGGCGTCCTCTAGCATCTCTAGCAGCTCAATCAGCTTCTCCGCGAACATCTCCACGCTCAGCTCCCCCTGAGAAATAAGCCGGCTGGAGTCCGCCCAATTGGCAAATCGATCGCCCGGATAGATCGGCTCATCCGCCAGCATCACCGCTGTATAGCCGCCGTTGGCAATCGTCCTGTTTAACAGCTTAAATACCCGTGGATCGACCTGCAGCGCCATCTTGCTCTGCCGTCCCCCAGGTAAGATTACCAGCCGGGGCGTGCTGCCGTTGGCGATTACATCATCCATACTCCAATCTGGACGCATGTTAATGCCGCAAGAACTTGTGATCATACCCGATGAGAGTCCCACCACCGAAATCGATATACCGGCTCTGCGCATCCGAGCCAGACAGCAGACCACCCCGGTCTCATCAAACCCATCGGCAGCCAGCACCAAGACCTCATCATTCCCTTGAATTTCAGCCATACTCCACCTTTCACCATATCAAAAGTGGTGAATGTCAAACCGCCACCGCTCACAGAAGTAAAACACCTCTCCGCCCCCAGCCTCCCCCCCGACTGCCAGCTCACTGCCCTCCATTCTTTCAGGTTCACTTAACTTCTCTCCAGGCCCACTCATACTTCTTTGTTCAAGAGTTTTCTGGAGATCACTTAGGTAAAAGCGGGAAAGTTTTTGAGATTCTCGAACTGCCTTCTACCCGCTTTTATTCGAGGAGAATCCGGTATTTTTCTGCGAAAAATTACTGGATTCTACCTAGCAGCCGGTAGCCCCAACAGTACTGCATACATCAGCGAATACAGTCGATGAGCTCACCGCAATGCTCAATGTCAGGGCAGCCAGCCACAAAACACGGATAACATAAATACGAACCGTTGACTTGGTCACGAGTACACTCCTTGTTTATTGAGTGACACTCGTCGAGTAAGGCGCCTGAGCCGTACAACTCACTGCGCTGTACAGCCCTCTCATGAGACCCCAACGGGTGTGAACTAGGTTGTAAAACACAGCCGGTCAACTGCCGGCCGTTTGAACTGCAAAAAGCTCTCTAAGAAGAGCGGCGGATCTACACGCGTACTGTCAGTTCAATCAGCTGCTGGATAAACAGATCCACGCTCTTTTCACCCTGGCTCAGTAGATGATCGGACTCAGTCAAGGTGGCATGTCGCTCGCCCAACAAAACCTCTTCTGCGTTCCACATCATCGCCAGGTAGCCGCCATGACCGACCACTTTCTGTAGCAGGCGGCTCACCCGGGGATCTAACTGCATCGCCAGAGCACTGCGGCGTCCGCCAGGTATCACCACCAGATGCGGTGCTTTGACGTCGGCCATCACCTGATCTAGCGATCGATCTGCGCGAACGCTAATTCCGTACGAGCTGGTCACGTTCCCAGACGAGATCCCCACAACAGCCACCGGCAAACCAGCCTCGCGCATCCTGACTAGACAATGAACCGCACCTGTCTCATCAAATCCGTCCGCGGTCAAGATCAGAACCTCATCCTTTGTCTTGATATTTGGTGCTACCATCATTCTTTACACCTTTACTTGGCAAGCAGCATCAACGATCGCCAAGATCTTTTCAGCAATTCCAGAATCCTTTCTTTTGTGCGACGTATCAGAATTCGTAGGATTCCCAAGGGAATCGCGGCATGTTAGCTGCATCTAACTCCACGAGAGCATCGCGATTGCCCAATTTCGGTCATCATCAAAGGCCCGAGCACCCTATGCAGCCCATCATCGAGCTCCTAGCGGCGCCCCATTCCATTAGAGACCTCCCCCCCCCGCTGGCTGAGATACGCATCTCGAACAACCACAGTGTACCCGCTGCTAACAGCTGGCGATAGCTCAACTCTCTTTCTACATTCTGCGCCAATGGTGCAATATCACACCATTTCTGCGCCAAAACGCAGCTATGTGCGCAGATCTTCGCCAGCAGACTGTTTCCCCCCACTGCCCATTGGGCGTTCGCTGCGGTTTCCATGATATAATCCGGCAGGCTGTCAGTTTCGTCGCCCGCGAGAAACGCTGTCGTATCCAAAAATCTCCCGCAATTTCCAGAACGCACTTTGGGAAGAGGCTGAAGAAAATTGCAGGACTTCTCACAGACATCGCAGACCATATATACTGATCTATTGAGGCGTTTGCCGGGCTGCTGAAACAGGAAAATTCATGAACGTATCCGATCTGCAAACCAACATTCACGCGGCCCTCCGTGCTTGGCACAAGCCCGGAGGCGATCTTCAAGAGTTGCTCGATTCGCTGATGCTAGTTCAGGAACAACGCACTGCGGTTGCCGCCGACGGCAGTCCCGCAAAACTGAGGCTGGCCGCCAACCTCGTCCTCCTCGACGCCATCGAAGAATTGGAGAAACAAGACCACCACGGTGCCCAGATCCTCCGCTGGCGCTTTCCCGACAATAACACCATCGAACAAGTCGCCCACCGGCTCAATGTTTCAACCCATACAGTGAACAGGACCCAGCGGGCGGCGATCACCAGCCTGAGCGAGATCATCTTCGCCCACGAACAGCATCATCGTGAGCAGCATGCTCAGGCCGTCGAAGCATTCCTGCCGCCCGCCTCCTATCGCAAACTATTCGGCCTGGAGTCCGCCGGCGACCAGCTGTTGGCCCAGATCCTCTCCGATCAAGCCCCCTGGCTCATCGCCTTGGTTGGCATCGGCGGCATCGGCAAGACCGCCCTCGCCGACGCTGTCACCCGAAGGGTAATCACGACCCTCGCCTACGACGAGATCATCTGGCTGCGCATTGACCACCATACCTTGACCGGGCAATCGTTATCTCCAGAGACAACACTGGAAACCCTGCTGCAGGGCATCGAAAAACGGCTCTGGCCCCAACGGGTCAAAGGCAAGCCCTCCCAAGAGCGGCTGCTGGATATCCGCCAGGCCCTCAAGCAGCACCGCTGCCTCATCATCATCGACAACCTGGAAAGCGAAGCCGACACCGCCTTTCTGCTGTCCCACCTCAACGACCTGGCCCAACCCAGCAAGTTCCTCATTACCACCCGCACTCGCCCCGCCCACCAGGCCATCGTCTATAATCACCATGCCGAAGAGCTCTCGTTGGCAAATGCTCTCGCCCTGATCCGGCACCATGCCCAGGACATCGGCATCAGCGCCGTCAGCACAGCCAGCGATGAGGAGCTGGGTGCCATCTATGAGCTCACCGGCGGAAATCCCCTGGCTTTGAAACTAGTCGTCAGCCTGCTCGATGTCCTTCCTTTGGGCCAGATTCGCGCCAACCTGCTCCAGGGTAAGTCGGGGCCTCTGGACGAGATGTACCGCCAAATCTTCCGTCAGACATGGCAGACCCTCAGCCCCGATGCCCGCCTCCTGCTGCAAGCCATGCCCCTGGTGGCCGAATCCGGCGCCTTGCCCGACTACCTCCAGGCCATCAGCACCTTGTCCGACTCCCAATTCTGGCCCGCCATCCAGGAACTGCGAAACCGCTCCCTGCTGGAAGTGCGCGGCACCCTGCTGGAAAAGCGGTACGGCATCCACCGGCTGACCGCCACCTTCCTCAATGCCGACATCACCCACTGGGACCAGGATCAACCGGCATGAAAGAGCCTCCATCACCCAGCCCCCTGTTCGTCCAAAGCATCCTCGGCGGGCTGGCCTACTGGCAGCAGCGCACCCAGCACCTTGATGCCGCCACCATCCAGCGGCTCGACCAGGAAAAACAAAACCTCTACCAGGCGCTGCGAATGGGGCTGAAGCTGCCCCAGGCCCAACCCCCTGCCGCCGAGATCATCCTGGGCCTCTCCCCTTTCATTGAGAAGAAAGCATACTGGCAGGAATGGATCCAGCTGCTGCAGGAAGCCATCGCCGCCGCCGTCGATCCCCAGCTCAAGCTCCGCCTGCGCAACCGCATGGGCTTCTTTCATCGCCTCAACGGCGACCTGGAAGCCGCCATCGCTATCCACCGCCAGATCATTGAAACCACCCAAAACCAGGACGCCCACCCCGAATATGGCTACGCCTGTTTCAACCTGGGCATCGCCTCTTACTTCAGCCACCACTATGATCAGGCACAGCATTATGGGCAGATAGCCCTGGAGGAGTTCCGCAAAGCGCCGGAAAATAGCCGCGGCGGGCCCGCCCCCGCCATCAACCTCTTGGGCATGGTCGCCTTGAGCACCGGCGATTATGCCGCTGCTTCCGCCCATTTCAACGAAGCATTAGCGCTGTGGGAAACTGCCCAGGACCAGGATTACATCGTTCGCGCCCTCTTGAACCTCGCCCTCGCGGCTGAGGCCGCGGCCGCCTATGAGCAGGCGCTGGCCTACTATGATCGCGCTGCCGTCATTCTAGATGCCGCCGGCAGCCAGCTGGACATGGCCAACGTGTCGCTAAACCGGGGCACCACCTACTCCCGCATGGAACAGTGGTCAGAAGCGGAAGCCGCCTATCTCGACGTCGATGTCGACTTCCTGCGCCAGGCCGGCCATCTCTTCCAGCTGGCCATGCTCTCTACCAATTTGGGCGACGTCACCATGCGTCAAGGCCGTCTGGAAACTGCCGCCGCCCATCTGTCCGAAGCCGTTGTCTTGTGGCGCCAGCTCGGCGACAGCCTGATGCTGGCCAACGCCCTGGGCACGTTAGGGGAAACCTATCTAAAGCAAGATCAGCCCCAACTGGCCCATCCCCACCTCGACGAAGCCCTGGCCCTGCTCCAGCAGCACCCCGACAACCAATGGGCCAAGAAGCTGTCGACAGAGTTCCGCCAACGGCGGCTAGAGGCCGGCTGATCCCGACGGTCACTTGACCCATCCCAGGGAATCACACCAGAACGATCAGCTGCATTCCCCCACACTTCTCTTGGCATCAATCTGATCCTGGCTGGCATATGGGCCACCGACTGGGGCTGCTTCAGCTTTCCCGGCGCCGTCATCGCAAGTGCGAAGCATTGCTTCTCAGCTATAATCTGAATACGGTATCATGCCCGAATTCATCCCCATCAATGTCTGATGCCGACCGTGCTGATGGGGATAATATTGTTTTGGATTGGCATTGGAAGACCAAGGATCAAGGATTTGAACGCTGACCAAGCGCCTTCTTCACTTAAGCGGATAATTGACATCGTCGCGGTAGCGGCGATCTATTACGTTACGGCACGCCTGGGCCAGCTGTTAGCCATCCCCCCCGGGAATATCACCCCCGTCTGGCTCCCATCAGGCATCACCCTTGCTGCCGTCCTGATTCGCGGATACCACCTTTGGCCAGGTATATTCTTAGGCGCATTTATCGGGAATGTATGGCCTTATTTTCGTTCTGATTCCTTCACCACCATCGCCGCTTCTCTGTTCTCTGGAACCGCCAACGGCATTGGCGATGTATTGAGCGTACTCATCAGCGCCTACCTGCTTAAGCGCACCATCAAAACCGCGTCCCCCTTCGACAAGGTCACCAATGTAGCCAGGTTCATTCTCTATGGCGTCGCCCTGGGGCCAGCTATCAGCGCTCTTTTCGGGGTCACATCACTGGTCATCGCCCGCTTTCTGCCCTGGACCGACTATACCATTTCCCTGCTGACCTGGTGGACAGGCGATGCCGTAGGTGTGCTGATCCTCACGCCGGTCATCATCATTTGGGTTGCCCAGAGAAACAATAGGCTGCACATCAACCTGGAGGCGATCGCCTTCATATTTGCCTTGCTCATCTTCAGCCTCCTGACCTTTGACATCTTCCCCATTACCTATTCGCTCCAGCTTCCGTTATTCTCCCTTCTGCCTATTTTGATCTGGGGCGTTTTCCGGCTTGATACCCGCTTCGCCTTTACCGGCGTCTTCACCATAGCGGCGATATTTACCATTGCCACGGCCATCGGTCACGGGCCGTTTTCTGATTTGGGTCTGAACGAAGCCCTCATTGATCTTCAGCTGTTCCTGGCGGTGATCAGCGTACCCCTCTTCTTAACCCAGGGGAGCGTTGCCGAGCGCAAGCAGGCGGAGCTGGAACTGCGCCAATGGAACCATATCTTTGAGCATGCTGAATGGGGAGTGGTTGCCGGCAATCCGGCTGGGACACGGCTGCAGATGATGAATCCCGCTTTTGCCCGTATGCACGGCTACTCTGTAGAAGAGCTCACCGGCAGGCCCATTCTCGATGTCTTCGCCCCCGATAGCCGTGGCGATCTGCCCGAAAATATCCGTATGGCCCACGAAAAAGGACACCATCTTTTCGAGGCAAACCACATCCGCAAGGACGGCTCTATATTCCCCACCGTGGTGGACGTAACGGCGGTGAAGGATGAAACCGGCCAGATTCTTTATCGTGTCATTAATCTTCAGGATATCACCGAGCGTAAGCAGGCCGAGGAAGCGTTGCGGAAGGCCCACGAGGAATTGGAGACACGGGTCGAGGAGCGCACCGCTGAATTAGCCGAGGTGAATCTCTCCCTGAGGGCGGAAATAACCGAGCGCCAGCGAGTGGAAGAGGAACGTTCCGCCTTGATTGCCACCCTCGAATCCCAGAACGCTGAGCTGGAACGATTTAACTACACCATCTCCCACGATCTCAAGAGCCCTCTGATAACCATCCAGGGATTCCTCGGTTTCATGGAAGCATCGCTGGCTGCCGGTGCCATTGAGAGCGCCAAAAACGACTTGGTCTTTATTTCCAATGCCGTCCTCAAGATGAACCAGCTGCTGAATGAACTGCTCAACCTCTCCCGTGTTGGCCATATCGATGGTGAAACCACCGATGTTTCTCTATCTGAATTGGCCCATGAAGTAATCGAGGACCTGTCCAACCAACTGTCACGCGGAAACGTCCGGGCTGCCATCACCGCTGATTTGCCGGTTGTACGTGGGAGCCGCGCACGTTTGTACGAAGTGATTCTGAACCTGGTCGACAATGCGATCAAATTCATGGGCAGCCAGCCCGACCCCTTCATCGAAATCGGCATGCGCCGCGAACAAGAGCAGACTATCTTCTTCGTTCGTGACAACGGCATCGGCATTAATCCCGCCTATCACGAAAAAGTCTTCGGACTCTTTGAGCGTTTAGTAGTCGACAGCGCCGGCACCGGCATCGGCCTGGCCATCGTCAAGCGGATCATAGAGATGAATGGCGGCCGCATCTGGATCGAATCCGGAGGAAACAACCAGGGCTCCGCCTTCTGTTTCACCCTGCCCAAGGCGATGATCAATTAATCCTCGTGCCTTCCCGATTCCCTTGAGCCGATTGCCCTGAAGAGCATTTCCGCGGCAGCATCCTTGGTGCGAGACATCGCCAGCCTGGGAACGGCCGATCTATCGACGCCATTAACGCATGCTGGATCCGCCTGCGCGCTCACGCCTACCCCTTCAACTCCACGCTGATCACCCGGATTTCGACCGCGCCCACATTCTCCAGGCTGTGCGGGCCCAGCGGCTCTGACCACAACACTTGCGGGAACTCAGCCGACGGGTTCGTCTCCCGGGTATCCACCATCACCTGCCCCCGCCCATCTCGCCGCACGAAATGATCGATACTGATCACATACATCGATGCCGGCCAACAGTGGGTATGGATCGGCGTCTTCTGGCCCGGCTGGATAGCGGTATCCAATACCCTGACCCGCTCGTTCTCAAACAGCAGCTGGTGATTCTCAGCCGCTGCTATCAACGCGTCTAATTCCACCGGCCATGAGCTTGGATCTCCCCCAGCTGCGGGATAATTCTTAGCCTGATCACTCATTGGAAATACTCCTTGGCTGTTATCTTTCGCCAGCTGAATTAGCTGGCTTTATCATGAGAGCTGCGCCTGACAAGATGCCTGAGTCCGGGCAAGGAAGATGCCAGTGGAAAGCCATCCTCATCTGCGGATGAGCTGTGGAATAATAGGGGGAAGTGTGGGAACGATGCCAGCGGCACTGTGTGACAGGAAACAGTCTAATCGACATCCCAACGGCAGTCTATCCTTCTCAGCACCTATTCATTAACGTACCCAGCTTGTCCGTCCCATCCCCCTACCAGCATGCCGAATCACCGCCGCCAGCCAAAGCCGGCAGCCCAGCATCGCTATATAAATCGAATCAAGTATTTAGGGGAAACCCAGCGAGAACCGGCACATAAAAATGGCCGTTGTTCCCACTCTCTGAACCTAGCAGAGAGTGGGAACAACGGCATCTCTTCAACACTAATCCTTGAAATACGGCTGCCCCAACGCCTGAGGCTTGGCCGACCCCCACCGGTCCCGGAACCACTTGGTCGACATCATCAGCAGCACCCCCAGGGTGATCGCGAAGGGCACCATCCGCCACACATACCGTGACATCAGCCCCGGCAGCACCAGCTGCGGGTTCAGCGAAAGCTGCCAGAAGGTGCCGAACAGCACCGAGCCGCCTAGCAAAATGAACGGGTTCCACAGGGAGAAGAACACCAGCGCCAGGGCGATGAACCCCCATCCCTGCAGGAAATTGTAATTCCACACCGGGTTGTAATCCAGCGAGTAGATCGCCCCGGAAAGCCCCATCAGCATCCCCGCCATAATCGAGCAGTAATAGCGCGTCTTGCTGACATTGATCCCCGACACTTCCGCCACCGATGGATCTTCACCCACCGACCGGATCTGCAGCCCCAGGCTCGTCTTCGACAGCACAAACCAGACTGCTCCCGCCAGCACCACCGCCAGCACAAAGAACGGGGAGAGCCCCATAACGGTCGGGATTCTGTCCATCCCCAACGGCCCCGCGTACGGCGCCCCCAGGTAAGTGGTCAGCCCGAAACCCAGGATCCAGATCCCCATCCCGCTGACCACCTGGTCCACCTTCAAGCTGATAGAGAAGAATCCATGCATCAACCCCAGCAGGCCGCCGATAGCCATGCCCACCAGAAAGCCCAGCAGGTAGCTGCCGGTACTCTGAGCGGTCATAAATCCCAACGTAGCCCCAAACAGCATCGCCCCTTCGATCCCCACGTTTAAGACCCCTGACCGCTGCCCGATGAGTTCGCCCAAACCCGCAATTAAAAAGATAGTAGAAGCGTCCAGGCTCCTAATGAAGAATTCCCACATCGCTGGTCTCCTTCCTTATTCTCGTTGTCACTATCTGGTACTGGTAAAAGAATTGAAAAGCGACAAGGGTAATCATCAGCACGCCCAGCAGCGCGTAATCTAGACCGAAACTCATCCCCAGCTCTCCCTGCACGTACCGGCCGCCCACCGACAGCCCGCCGAACAGAAACGCCACCGGTATCGACGCCAGCGGGTTCCCCCGGGAGATCAGCCCGCAGATGATGCCGTAAAAAGCCAGATCCCCGAAGAAGCCGTAGTTCCGGGCGATCTTGTACACTCCAGGGACCGCCCCGAAATAATGGTATCCAGCCAGCCCCGCGATCGCCCCGCCCAGAATGAACACCAGCAGCGGGATGCGAAAACGGCTGATCCCGGCGTATGAGGCTGCCGCCGGGTTCTGCCCGTAGGCCCTGATCTCATACCCCAGTTTCGTCTTGGCGAACATATGAAACAGCATCAGCCCCAGCGCCAGCGCGATCAACAGCGTATACGGGCTGCCCCAAATCAGCGGCGCGTGCAGCGAAGAGGGCAGTTCGAAGCTTTCTCCTCGCCCGCCCGGGTTCATGAACGGGCCGCCCTCTTTGATCATGTAGGAGACCAGCCAGTAAGCCATGTAGTTCAACATCATCGTCACCACGATCTCGTTGATGTCGTACTTCCCTTTCAAGAAACCAGCGATCGCCCCTGTCGCCGCGGCCGCCACCGCTGCCGCCGCCAGCATCAACCCCCAGATAATCAGCGGCGACATATGCGAAGTCGTCGATTTGCCGATATCCAAAACGTGCAGCACCCCGAAAGCCGCCAGCGACCCGGCGTACAGCTGGCCCGGCATGCCGATATTCCACAGCCCGGCCCGGAACGGGATGATAAACGCGTAGGTACACAACAGCAGAAAGATGAACCGGTTGATTGTCAGCGGCAGTCCAAAATCATTGAAGAACGAAAAAGAGAAGATCTTCTGGTACGCCATGAACGGATCAATCCCGGCCGCCACAAAGACGAAACCGAAAGCAAACAACGCCACCACGCCAGCGATAACGGAGAGCATCAATGCCCGCAAATTGGTTAACGAAATCCGTTTCACCAGTTTTATTTCATAGCTTCCAGCCCTCATATCTCCTCCTCCAATGTTATCCCGGCCATCATCGCCCCGACCGCATCCCGCCTGGCCTGTTCAATGGGGACGATATCCATGAATTTCCCCTCATACATCGGCGCGATTCGATCACTCAGGGAAAAGATCTCGTCCAAATCTTCTGATATGAGCAGCACCCCCGCCCCGTTCTCCTTCGCTTCATGCAGCTTATTGCGCACAAACTCGATCGCCCCGATATCCAGCCCTTGGGTCGGCAGATGTGCTATCACCAGCCGTGGGTTTCTCGACAGCACCCGTGCCATGATTAGTTTCTGCAGATTCCCGCCGGACAAATTCTTCGCTTTCACCTCTGGATTAGGCGCCGCTACCCCGTACTCATTGATCAGCTCCTGGGTGAACGCCCGCATCTTATGCTGGTTCAACGAGCCCCGTGTGTAGAAACTGCTGTCGAAGTAATAGTTCATCCTGGTGTTCTCTACCAGGGAAAATTCACCAATGGAACCGACATGATTCCGGTCAGCCGGCACATACCCCATACCCAACTGCCATCGCTTCCTGCTGGACATCGCCGTGACATCCTTACCGTCCAGGATCACTTTCCCCTTCACCGACGGCCGCAGTCCGGCCAGCACTTCCACCAGCTCCCCCTGCCCGTTGCCCGAGACCCCCGCCACCCCCAGGATTTCTCCCTCGTGAATCGTAAACGACACCCCGTTCAACGCCATCAAATCCCGGTCGTTGAACGCCGAAAGCTCCTGCACTTCCAGGATCGGCTTGCCTTTCTCCACCGTGGTTCTTTCTGTTCGAATCAGGATATCTCTACCCACCAGCTCCCGGGCCAGGCTTTTCTCGGTGGCGTGCTCCGTCTCAAAACTGGCCACTACCTTTCCCTGTCGCAGAATGGTCACCCGGTCGCTGATACGCAGCACAATCGGCAGCTTGTGGGTGATGAAGGGTACGATCGCCAGGTTTTCCCGAGACATGGTTTCCACAGAAGCCAACAGCTTCTCTGTTTCCAGGGCAGTCAGGCCGGCGGTCGGTTCATCCATAATCAGAACCTCCGCCCCCCGGTACAGCGACTTCAGGATTTCAACAATCTGCTTTTCCCCTTCCGAAAGCTGCCAGATTTTCGCCTTCAGATCAATGCTGAACCCGTACCGCTCGCAAAGCTCGCCGATCTCCCGGCTTACCCGGGGTAGATCAATGATTCTGCCCGCTCCTGGATGGCCCAGGATGATATTCTCGATCACCGTATGGGCCGGCACCAGTTTGCGGTGTTGGTGGACCATTCCGATGCCCAGATCAATGGCGTCTAGTGGGGATTTAAACTTGACCTGCTTGCCGCCTACGAAGACATCCCCTTCATCAGGTTGGTACTGCCCAAAGAGGATTTTCATCAAAGTCGATTTCCCCGCCCCGTTCTCTCCCAGGATGGCGTGGATCTCGCCCACTTTAATCTCGAAGTTGACCTGGTCATTGGCAATTACGCCAGGAAATCGCTTGGTGATGCCTCTCGCTTCTAAGACTATTTCACCAGGTTTTATCTGTTTCAGTAGCATGGTGCGCCCTAAGCTCTTTTAAAGGATGCTGGTTGAATGGAGCCCGGCGAATCAGTTGGACTGATTCACATGTGGGAACCTCGAGAGGGTTCAAGGCGCTTGGCCCGAACCACCGCTTAACTTAAGCTCCGGATCAGGATAACTCATCAGCGGATGCTGGGAGTAATAAGGAGGCTCCCGATCTTAGGTCAATCTCTCAAGAAAGGGAGCCCCGGTACATCTAATCAACAATGGGAGCTGCCCAGGTGAGCAGCTCCCACTAATTAACCTACTCTAAGATATCTACCCCTGCCAGGTCAAAGTTGAACTGGGAGAGCAGCCAAGCCGCGGTTGGGACTTCGCCAGCCGGCTTGACCTCGGTCCCGGCTGCCGGGATCGGGGTGCCGTCAAGCTCCAGCCCGGTGCCGTTGCTGACAAACGCATGCTCCGTGAAGGGATCCCATTCGCCAGCCATCATTTGGGTTCTTCTCTGATCAACCAGCTGAACGATCTCGTCCGGGATCAACGACAGTGCCGCCGGGCTGATCGCGTCGATGCCGATTTTACCGTCATTCATGATATCAACAGTCGCCACCTCAGTACCATCAGCCAGGACGATACTTGAGTCCATACCCAGGTAAAGGACCGTCTCTGGGTTCTCTTCGCCAGCCAACCACTCATTCAGCATGTAGTCGTAAAGGACTTCCCAGCGCGTATCGAACGATATCGCCACTGTGTCGGTGTCAGACCAGCCGTAGAATCCCACCGTGTCCATATCCTTGCCGATGAACCAGATGCCTTGCTCTTGAGCGACATCCAGCGGCGAGCCGGAGTCGGTTTGCTGCGTCAGCACATCAACATCGTACTGCTCGATCAGCGTTTCGGCGATGCCCCGCTCTTCGGGCGGCAGATACCAATCACCAGCATACTTGACGTAGATATTGATCTCTTTGCCCAACAGCTCAGCCGCGTCCTGCACGCCCAGGATAAAGCCGTTCTGACGGCGAATGACCTGAACCGAGGGGAAGGCGGAGACGATACCGATATTGCCTGTCTCGGTTAGCGCGCCAGCCACTAACCCTTCCAGATACAATGCCTGGTACTGCCTGGGGAACAAGCGGATGAAATTCCGCTTGGTGGACAGATCGCTGGCGATAATCGACCCGAAGTAAACATCCGGGTATTTGTCCGCCAGATCTATCAAAGGCATGCCCATAAATTCGGCATTACCCACCACGATGTCAGCCCCGTTGGCGATCATCTCTTCCGCATAGGGAACTGACAGGTCCGGGCCAACTTCTTCGCGGAAAATATAATCAACATTCGGGTACTTCTCGGCAAGCCGCTTTCCCGCACGATCTTGGGCGCCCGACCAGGTGGTGCCCTCAATAACGCTGAAATGCTCAATAGCCAGCGTCGCGCTGGACCTATCTGCAGCCGGCTCTTCCGCTACTGGCTCCTCCGCCATGGGTTCTTCCACCGCTGCTTCCGGCATCGCTTCCGGTTCGGGCTCACTCTCTGTGGAGCCGCAAGCTGCCAATACCGCCATCAAAGCGACAAGCAGCAATGCCATCAACAGCATGCGGAAAAACGGTTTGTTCCTAACTTCAACGAGCTTACTGAACATATCTCATTCTCCTCCGTGAATTTTATATTGCCGGAACTAGCTCTACAGAACCGGTTTCCGGAACAAAGCTAATAAACGGCGTACTCAATAAAAATGGCTGTGGCTGAACTGAAGCGAGTTTAATTCTAGAGAACTATTGAATATGCGTCAATTTTTTGGCTTAACTTCCCAACCAGATGCGTAACCCTGAGATCGCTTCAGAAAAACACTCCCTTTGTCTGGGATCAAATCACTACCCCAAGGGCCTGGGCCAGCCTCAGACCACGTCCGCTGGTGCCGGTGATCCACTGCTTCCATCGTCTGCAGTCCCCCAACCGATATCCTGTCATCTCCTCCTGCCCCCACATCTTCCTCTTGATCTAGATGCTATAATTAAATTGATCAGTATCTGACGGCGACTTCGAACCACAATTCAGCGAATGCCATGCTTCCAGGCGGCATTTCGAAGCATGGCAGATCTTCTCGGGAGGGCCCCATGAGACGTCCACTGCTGCTGCTGCTTGTTGTTGTAGGATCCCTTGGCACCTTATTTCTTCTATTAACCTCTTTTTCAGTCTCCCCGGTCAGTGCGACTTCACAGCCCAAACTTGCGCCTATTGCCCCTGACTCCTCCGGCACTGACTTATTAGCTGAGCTGGAGGATGATCGCCGTTTCAGCTTTCCCGACAACAGCTTTGTCGCGGCTGCCAGCGACATCACCCTCACCGTCAACTACGCCCACGATTGGGTAAACGGGCTTTACGAACCAGGTCATTCCGTCCTGATCACCGTCACCGAAAGCGACGCCGTATCTGTCAAAGCCACTGCCGCGATCACATCCTGGGCCATCCCCGATTGGGGCGGTCAAACCGGCTTTGTGACCAACCCCGACGCCTGGCAGCCGGCAGGTGGTGTCGATATCCTGCCCGGCGACTATGTCTCCGTTCTGATTGACGGCATCTACACCGACACCCTCCGGGTGGGTGACATCACCGGCGAACTGGATCTGGCGGCAGATCTCATTTCCGGCACCGTCAATGCTCCCTGGCTGACCGACACCCTCAATGCCCAATGCGACGTCTGGGTGGAAACCCCGCCCAGCGGCATCCCCTTCACCGTAGACCCTGCCGGCGGCAGCTACCTCTGCGACTTCACCTCCGTCGCTTGGGATCTTTACTATGGTCAAGATATCGCTGTCCAATATAACGAGGCTGATGGTGATGCCGTCATCAACGTCTTCACCGCGCTCCAGCCAGATGTCTGGGCCAGCACCGGCGCCGGCACCGGGATCGCCCGTCCGGGAGGTACCTACCTTTACCCGATAACTTTGGGCAATCAGGGCAGCGGAATTGCCGACAATGTGACTGTCGTCAACACCTTACCCCCGGAGCTTAGCTACGCCGCCGATACCAGCGCCTACCCGGTCGCCACAGCCGGGGATGTGATTACCTGGGACATTGGCTCCCTTTCCCCCGGTCATAATGAGACCTTCTACCTGCAGGTAGCCGTCAGCCCCGCCGCCCCTACCCAAACCAATCTGGCGGACAGCTGTGTCTTGATCGCCACCAGTACCGCCGACGACCAAAATCCCGGCAATGACGCCGCCTGCAGCGGCCCCGTCTGGGTCGACCAGGCAGATACCGGCGCCTGGGTCAACCATAATGCCGCCCCGGCGGATCCCGCCGCCGGTCAGGAGTTCGCCTATCAGGTCTACTACGGCAGCAACGCCAGCGGCGCCACCGGCCCTGTCTGGATGACCGTCACCTTGCCCCTTAGCACCACCTTTCTCTATTGGGATGAAACCCAGGGATGGGCTCCCCTTTGGACCGAAATCACCACCACCGGCAGCCAGATCGTCCTCTTCGCCCCCGTAGGCATTCCAGGAGATATGGGCGGGACCATCATGCTCCGGCTGGCCCTCGACGACGCCGCTGTCATCGGTCAGCAGCTGGAGAGCGCTGTCGAACTATCGACGCCCGAGGACATCAACCCGGACGACAACTTCCACACGCAGACAATTCAAGTCGGCGCTCCCCGCGACGACCTTCAGGTAACCAAAGAAATCTTCCGCCAGGTGCCTACTGCCGGCGGCTGGGCAGATTATTTGCTCTGGCTGACCAACAACGGCAACACCGCCCAACCTTTGATCGTGACCGACACCATCCCCCTCGACATGCAGTTCTCCAATGCCCAGTGGGGAGGCAATCAGCCCCGAGAGTTTGATACCGTTCCGCCGCCAACTGTCGATGGCTCAGATTACGGTTGGGACCTGGGGATGCTGGCCGTCGGCGAATCCGTTCGTCTCCATTTAGCCTTGAACATCTCCACCACCGTCACCGCCGGTCAGATCATCACCAACTGCGCCGCTATCGGCGATCTCGCCGCCGATCTGACTCCAGATGACAACACCAGCTGTATCCCCCTGCTCATCAACCCCACCGGTCCCAATCTCCGGATCTTCCAATACAGCAGCTGGAATGGCGACAGCCAGCTCAACTACACAGTTCGCTTTGACAACATCGGCGACCAGACCATCAACAATGTCTGGATCACCGATGTCCTCCCCCTGCTGACCAGCTGGGACGGCTGGTGGGACACTAATTTTGACTGGAGTCGCATCATCTCAAACACCGGCGGCGGGGGCACCATCAGCTGGCAGCTTGACCGCCTCGACCCTGGCGACGCCGGAGACCTCTATTTCAACGCCAATCTGGACGACCCCTCCCAACGGGCGGTCTACTACACCAACACCGTCTCCATTGACATTCCCCCTGGGGACATTGAACCGGCTGACAACAGCTACACCGCTGTCAACGTGAAGGGAGAGCTCGATTGGGCCATGATCACCTTGAACTTCGGCGGAGACAGTGACCTATGGGGTAATGCCCAGCCTGGAGCGATGGTGACTGTGACCACGCCGGTGACCGAGGTCTACGCTTTTGCCGACCCCGGCTGCGGCGGCTGCTGGAACGTCCCTAATGCCGGCCCCCTGAACTACGGCGATCCCCTGCAGCTGCGTGCCGGCGCTGGCCTGCTGCCGTTATCCCTTTCCATACCACTATCTGCCTCCGTTACCGCCGACTCCACCACTGACCAGATCTCCGGCTACCTGCAAGGCTTCAACAACGAGACTGTCCAAATTCATGGCAGCTGGCCCGCTGGCTACCAGCAGCTGACCGCTGACGACAGCGGCTATTTTCAGACAACCTACGGCGATATACCTTACGGCGGAAACGGGGAAATTCAATTCGGCAGAGATCTCGGTTACAGCGCCTATACCTTCCGCATGCCTTTCCAGACCCCCGATCTGATCATCAACAGCAGCATCGGCCATGATTGGGTAAACAGCAGCTATGAGCCAGGCCACACCGTCTGGATCACGGTGACTGAATCCGATCATTCGACCGTAAGAGGGACCATGACCCTCACCACCGGGCCGGTACCCCAATGGGGCGGCACCTCCGGCTATGACACCTCCATGGGCAGCTGGTCACCGGGTCCCAATCTCGACCTGCTGGCTGGCGATTGGATCTCCGTCTCCCTGGATAACGGCGCCGCCGCTGCCATCCAGCTTGGCTATCTCACCGCCGAGATCGATGTTGACGCCGACCTGATATCCGGCACAGTAACCGTTCCCTGGCTCACTTTCCCGCTTAATGCCCGCTGCGACATCTACACCGACTTCGCCCCCAACGGCATCGATTTTCAGGTAGATTCCAACGGCGGCGGCTACCTGTGTGATTTCGGGGCGGTCGGCTGGGACATCAATTATGGTCAGGACATCGCCATTCAGTACCAGGAGCCCGATGGGCACACCATCATCGATGTCTTCCCCATCCTTCAGCCAGATATCTGGACCAACGCCTGGTTGGCGCCAGGTGTCGCTGTGCCTGGCGGCCGCTACCTTTACCAATTCTCCTACGGCAACCAGGGGAGCGGCACTGCCCAGGGGGTGGTATTGACTGTGACCCTGCCTGCCAGCGTCACTTATGCCGTCGACACCAGCGGCCTGACACCATTCTTGTCTGGGAACGTCATCAGCTGGTCTGTGGGAGCCGTGCCCCCCAACAGCGACAACTCCTTCGTTGTCGCTGTGGACGTCAGCCCTGCCGTTCCTACGCAGACTAATTTGGCTGACAGCTGCACCCAGATCGTCACCAGCTCCCCTGGAGAGACAAACCCTGGCAACGATTCCGCCTGCACCGGGCAAGCATGGGTCGATCAAGCCGATGCCGGCATCTGGATCAACCATTGGCCTTTGCCATCCGATCCTGCGCCCGGCCAGGAGTT
>JAHEEY010000024.1 GCA_024640485.1 Chloroflexota bacterium
AGGGCACCCTACTGGCGGTATTAATCTACTTCCGCCGCGATCTGCTGCAGATTTTGAAAGCAGTCTGGGCTGGCATCGTGCAGCGCAAGCCTTTGGCCACCGAAGATTCGCGTCTCGGCTGGTATATCGCCATCGGATCGATTCCGGCAGCGGCTGCCGGCTTGACCCTGGAAAGCAGTTTCGAGCGTATTTTCGGCACCCCCTCCTATGCCGCTGTCTTCTTGCTGGGAACTGCGCTGATTCTGTTTGTTGGTGAGCGGCTGCTCACTGGGAAGAAAACAGTGGCAGAGATGGGATGGTTGGATGCATTGATCATCGGCATCGCCCAGATGATGGCGCTGCTGCCTGGTATTTCCCGCAGCGGCAGTACCATCGCCGCCGGCCTCTGGCGCGGTCTGGATCGCACCGCCGCCGCCCGCTACAGTTTTCTACTCGGTGTACCAGCCATATTGGGTGCAGGCGTTCTGGCGGCGGTTGACTTCGCCGGCATGGATGATATCGCTTCTCAACTGCCGGTTCTGACAGCCTCTTTCCTTTCGGCAGCGATCACCGGATACATCTGTATTCACTTCCTGCTGGGTTGGCTGCGGGGGCATACACTGTATGGATTCGCCGCCTACTGTGCTGTTTTCGGCCTCCTCTATCTTATCCTGCAATAGATCAGCGCGTTTCAGCTGTCGCCAATACAGTGACGTTTCGAAGCGCTGCAACCGGCAGCTAGTTTGCTTTCCAACGACATTGGTAAGTTGTCGACAGATCGAGTAGTATGCACCCACATTTAGGATAGGCTGCTGGCAATGCTGGCATTTCGATACCCACAACCCACTGTTTCTTTAGGAGCGTCTTTCGATGGACAGCAGTTATTTCATTGAGCTCGATGAGACCTACGGAGCGCGTAATTATCACCCGCTCGATGTCGTCATTGAACGTGCCGAAGGTGTCTGGGTCTACGACACCGATGGCAACAAATTCTTGGATTGCTTGAGTGCTTACTCAGCGGTAAATCAGGGTCATTGTCACCCTGGCATACTGGCCGCGGCATATGAGCAGATGAAGCGTGTGACTTTGACCTCGCGCGCCTTTCGCAACGACCAGATGGGGCCGTTTTTGAAGCAGCTGTCAGAGCTGACCGGCTACGATATGGCCTTGTTGATGAATACCGGTGCCGAAGCTGTGGAAACCGCCATCAAGGCGGCCCGCAAGTGGGGGTACAGAGTCAAAGGTGTGCCGGCAAACCAGGCGGAAATAATTGTCTGCAAAGGCAATTTCCACGGCCGGACAACTACGGTAGTCGGCTTTTCCAGTGAAGCCCAATATAAGGAAGATTTCGGCCCGTTTACGCCTGGATTCGTGATGGTGCCTTACGGGGATACAGATGCGTTGGAATCGGCGATCACCCCCAACACGGTCGGCTTCCTGGTTGAGCCAATCCAGGGCGAAGGCGGCGTGATCATCCCCCCGGATGGGTATCTTAAAAGCGCCGCGCGGATTTGCAGCGATAGCAACGTCCTTTTCATCGCCGACGAAATTCAGACAGGCCTGGGCCGGACCGGCAAGCTGTTCGCCTGCGAACATGAAGTTGTCAGGCCAGACATCGTCATCATCGGAAAGGCGCTGAGCGGTGGCTTCTACCCGGTTTCAGCCGCTCTGGCCAACAAGGAGATCCTTGGCCTGTTCCGACCGGGAGATCACGGCAGCACCTTCGGCGGAAATCCATTAGGAGCGGCGATTGGCCGGGCGGCGCTGAATGTGCTGGTGGATGAAGATCTGGTTGGCAATTCGGCCGGGCTGGGGGCCTACTTCAAAGGCAGGCTGCAGCGAATCGAAAGCGCCCACATCAAAGAAGTGCGCGGCCGGGGCCTGTTTATCGGCGTAGAGCTGAATGTCGCCGCCCGCCGGTTTGCGGAAGCATTAAAAGAACGGGGTATCTTGTGCAAAGAAACCCACCAGACCGTAATCCGCTTTGCGCCGCCTTTGGTGATTACAAAAGATGACATCGACTGGGCTTTGAACCATATCGAAACAGTCTTGATGATGGCGTAGCCTGATCATTCGCATGACAAGAGGGTAACGACCGGCAGTGCATTCTGCTGTCCGCTACCCTCTTTTTGATGCCGCCGCAACCTGAACTTGATTGGGCCGGGGACTGCCCCCAGCCTCTAGGGCCAAGGTTACCTGCCCGATTCAAGGTCAACCACCATTCCGATCCTTCAAGTCAAATCCAGGCCGCGGTCCCGGATTAGAAGTCACCTAAATGTATCAGCGCTGCCGGTAAGGATAGACCGATTGACCTCGTCTCGCCGATAGCGCCATCGAAGTCAGCTGTCGAACAGCCGTTTCGATCGCTCAGGCCATCGCCAAGACGATCGACCCTTTGTAGCCGATCATATCCACCTGACTCACAGCAATCTAGTACCAGGAGCAGAACCATGACAAGTACGCCGCTTCTTCAAGAGCTGACCGGATGGGGGCCTACCAGAGATACACTGCATCTCTACTGCCAGGCCGTCGGCGCCGTTCCTCGTGCCCTGGCCCCGTCTAGACCCAACTGGTGGCATATCAGCCTGAAGGTGCAAGCCAATGGTCTGGTCACCGATCAGATGCCCCGGCCCAACGGCAGTTCGTTCTGGCTGAGGATGGACCTCGACCGGCACGCTGTGCTGTTCGAGACAGACGCCAGCTCCAGCGTCCTCGTGAGCTTAACGGAAACCCAGACCGGCATTGAATTTGGCAGTCAACTTCTCAGACAGTTGAGCGATCTGGGAATCGAAGGTGATTTTAGCAGAGGCCGTTTTGAAAACAGCGATCGCCGGCAGTACGACGCCGCGCATGCGGAAAGGTTCTTCAACGTCGTGTCACGGATAGATGCCATTCTCAAGAAACATCGAACGCGGCTGGGGGGCTCTGTAGGTCCGGTGCAGTTGTGGCCCCATGGATTCGATCTGGCCTTTGAGTGGTTTGGCTCCAGAACGGAAACGTCGATGGAAAATGGCGAACTCAAAGAGTTTCCTTCCCAGCTGAACTTGGGGTTCTCTCCAGGCAGCGACCAGATGGAGCCTTATTTCTACTCAAACCCATGGCCGTTTGAGGCTGATACGCTGCTCCGGCAGAAGCTGCCAGCGGGGGCCAGCTGGCATACCGATGGTTGGCAAGGGACGATCTTCCCCTATGCGGAGCTGGTCAATGACCCGGCGGCAGAGACGCGCTTGCTTGACTATGCGCAGACCGTCTTTGAGATTTGTTCACCCACGCTGATCTCATGAGGCGAAAGCAGTCTGCAGGTGCCGGCTGGCCCAATCTTGCAGCAGCATAGATTCCCGCTAAGGCATGGGAGCATGAGGTTGTCATGTTTCAGTGCAAGCAGTAATATTCTTCATCTTGTCGTCACGGAGTACCATTATGGGCCTGCAATCATTATCATCAGACAGACTGCGCCAGTCCTGCAGTCCAGACTCATTCTCATTTGAAAACACATCCGAACTTTCTGCATCCACGAGCATCATTGGACAGCCGCGCGGGACCAGCGCGATTGAATTCGGCATCGGTATCAAAAGCCCCGGCTATAACGTGTTCATCCTGGGCCCTGCCGGGACTGGCCGTGCCACCGCCATCGAACGGTTCTTACAGGAAAAGACTCAACACCAACCAGCACCTAGCGATTGGATCTACGTCCACAACTTCAAAATCCCGCACCAACCGCGGGCAATCATGCTGCCAGCCGGCCAAGGCAGTGATTTCAAGAAAGAGATGTCCAAGCTGATCAGCGACCTGAAGAAGGATCTTCCGCAGGCGTTCGACACCGACACTTACAAACAGGCCGTCAGCAAGGTGATGCAGCAGTTCGAAGCACAACAGCAAGGGCTCTTGCTGGAAATACAGAAGGAATCTGAGTCCAGCGGCTTTATTCTCACCAATACCCCGTCAGGCTTCACGGTAGCCCCGGCATCCGAAGGCCGGCAGCTGACCCAAGAAGAGTGGCAGCAGCTCCCTTTGGAGACTCGGCAGGAGCTCGGTACCGTCCGCGCCAACCTCTCCAGCAAGCTGGAAGATGCCCTTGACAAGGTCCACCAGGCTGAGAGCACCGCCCGTCAGGAAATGAAGGAGATTGATAGGGCAGTAGCCGACAGCGCCATTCAGCACCACTTCGCTCGCCTGCTCGCGTTGTTTCAACAGGAGGATGAAGCACAGCTCTATTTGAATGAAGTGCAGCAAGATGTGCTCGATCAAATTGAAGATTTTACCTCGCCGCTGGACACGACTGAGGAAATTGACCTCAGGCGCTATGAAGTGAACCTGTTGGTGAACAACAGCCAAACAGAAAGCGCGCCAGTCATCCTAGAGCAGCATCCAACTTACCATAACGTTTTCGGCAGGCTGGAATATGAAATGCGTTCTGGGGTTGTCTCCACCCATTTCACCAATATCAAATGCGGCAGCCTCCATAGAGCTAACGGCGGCTACCTGATCCTGAATGCCCACGATCTGCTCACCAATCCTGTCGGTTGGGAAGCGTTGAAGCGCGCCCTTAAGACCGAAGAGATCAAGGTGCAGCCTGGGGCTACCTTGGACAGCAGCCAGCTTCTGGCCAAATCCCTTGATCCGGAACCGATAACCCTGAACATCAAGATCGTGATGATGGGCAGCCGCGAGCTCTATTATGCGTTATACGAACAGGATGAGGATTTTCGGGATCTATTCAAGGCGCGTTCTGACTTCACCTCGACCATGCCGTGGACCCCAGAACATCTGCAGGAGTATGCCCAATTTGTAGCCACCCGCTGCCACGAGGAGAAATTGCTCCACTTCGATCGTTCCGCGGTAGCCAAGCTGGTCGAATTCGGCTCCAGGCTGAGCGAGCATCAAAAGAAGCTCAGCACCCGCTTCGGCGCAATCAACGATTTGATTCGCGAATCCAGCTATTGGGCAGGCAAAAATGGCCGCGACCTGGTCAGTGACTCCGACGTGAAACAAGCACTGGATGCGCGCACTTACCGGGCAAACCGCATCGAGGAATATCTGCAGGAGCAGATCTTGGAGCGCTCTTTGTTCATCGCCACGGAAGGCGGCGTGGTCGGACAAGTGAACGGCCTCTCAGTGATGGATACCGGCGAGTATGCCTTTGGACAGCCAGGCCGTATTACCGCTCGTACTTACATGGGTGAGGACGGGGTTATTCATATTGAGCGGGAAACTGAGATGGCCGGCCCGCTGCATAATAAAGGGGTTCTCACGCTTACCGGCTACCTGGGCGGAACCTATGCTCAGCACCAGCCATTGTCGCTGACCGCCAGCCTCACCTTCGAACAATCATACGGCGGCATCGATGGCGACAGCGCTTCATCTACTGAGCTATACGCGCTGCTCTCCAGCCTAAGTGGACTGCCCATCAAACAAGGAATTGCGGTTACCGGCTCAGTGAATCAGTGGGGCGAAGTGCAGCCTATCGGCGGTGCCAATGAGAAGATCGAAGGATTCTTCCGGGTATGTGAAGCCCGCGGGCTGACCGGCGAGCAGGGTGTGATGATCCCTGACAGCAACGTCCTCCATTTGACGCTTCACGACGACGTAGTTGAGGCCGTCGAGGCCGGCAAATTCCATATATGGCCAGTCAAAACTATTGATGAAGGCATAGAGACACTGACTGACACTCCTGCCGGCGAGCGCGACGCCCACGGCGACTTCCCCGAAGGTACGGTTCACAACCTGGTACAGGCTCGGCTGCTTGAATTGGCAGAAGATTTGAAACGGTTTGGAGAAGAGGAAGAATAGGGTTGGTCGTATCCGCGGCTCTAAAGAGCTGGCGGCGACACAGCTATCGTAAACTGCCGGCGCTGCCGGCAGTTTTTCGTTATAGTGCCTGGAAGAATGAGGCGAATATCTGCAGCACGTAGTCGATCATCTCGGTCGTAAGGCCTGGGTAGACGCCGATCCAAAACGTCTGATTCATCACCACATCGGTATTGGTTAGTTCGCCAACCACCCGATAGTTCACATCCTGGTAAGCTGGCTGGCGGGTCAGGTTTCCGGCAAAGAGCAGCCGGGTGGCCACCTTGTTGGACTCCAAATGCTGAATGAGTTCATTCCGCTTGAAGGGCGCGTCCGGCCTGACGGTCAGCAGCAGCCCAAACCAGCTGGGATCACTGTGCGGTGTCGCCTCAGGCAGCATCAAGAACTCTTGGTAAGGCTCTAGCCCGTCACGGAGCCGCTGCCAATTCCGCTTTCGAATCTCGATAAACGAGGGCAGCTTCTTCAGTTGGGCGACGCCTATGGCCGCCTGCATGTCGGTCAGTTTGAGATTATATCCAATGTGCGAATAGACGTATTTATGATCGTACCCGTAGGGTAGATCGCCCAACTGCCACTCGAACCGCTTGCCGCAGGTATTGTCGACTCCTGGAGCGCACCAGCAGTCTCTTCCCCAGTCACGAAACGATTCCACCAGTGTCTTCAATCTGGGGCGGTTGGTCATCACCGCACCACCCTCTCCCATGGTAATATGGTGGGCTGGATAGAAACTTGTGGTAGCCAAATGGCCAAACGTCCCAGTCTTTCGACCGCGATAGGTGGAACCCAGCGCGTCACAATTGTCCTCGATCAGCCACAGCTCATGCCGATCGGCCACATCGGTGACTGTATCCAGATCAAATGGGTTACCTAAAGTATGGGCGATCATGATCGCCTTGGTCCGTGGAGAAATCGCCTCTTCCAGACGGGAGACATCGATGTTGTGTGTGCGCAAATCAACATCCAGGAACACCGGCACCAACTGGTTCTGAATAATCGGGTTGACCGTGGTAGGAAATCCTGCCGCTACCGTGATCACTTCATCGCCCGGCCTGAGTGTTCGCTCGCCCAGCTGAGGGGAGGTGAGCGCCGCCAATGCCAACAGGTTGGCCGAAGAGCCGGAATTGCACAGCATGGTATGACGAATCCCCAGGTATCGGGAAAACTCCCTCTCAAACTGATCGGAGTAACGGCCAGCCGTCAGCCAAAATTCCAGGCTGGCTTCTACCAGATTGGCCAGCTCATCAGAATCGAAGCTCCGCCCCGATACGGGAACGGCTGTTTCACCTGGGACGAAATCAGATTCCGCGAATCGGAGTGCATAATACTCGCGAACCAACGCTAAAATCTGACTTTCAATCTCGTCGATCTTACTCATAAATTACTCCGCAGCCGTTGTTTCGCCTCTAGAGGCCGACCGCTGTTGAGCCCCATTTTAACCGACTTTCACTCAAAGTGGGTTTATTTCTCAGAAGGCAGTTCAAATGGAATAGATAACACGAGGGATTAGCGAACGCAAACAAGGGCGTCAGGGAGCGATCTCATAACGGAGGTCACTTGAGAACCGTATTCAAGCCTACCATTGGTGTCGGGCGCTAGGATAGGGCCAAGAAGGCAGCTGCCCTCAGAATGCCGACGACGCTCTTTCCATCACGCAGCTCACCGCCGCTCGCCAGCGCCACCAACTCCGACAATGGCATCGGCTTCAGTTCGATCTGCTCATCAACATCGGCAGGGAGCGGGTCTGGGCTTAGGTCAGCAGCCAGATAGATTCGCATCAGCTCGTCTGACATGCCAGGGGCCGGCCAAATCTCTCCCAACAGGGTGAAACGCTCCGCTCTATACCCGGTCTCCTCCCGCAGCTCTCTTTGGGCACAGTGGAGCCAATCTTCGCCCCATTCACGCGTACCGGCGGGCAGTTCCAGGATAGTTGACCCCAGTACCTGGCGATACTGCCGGATCATCAACAGCTCAAGATCGGCACCGACCCCTTGAATGGGCACCAGCACCACAGATCCCGGATGTTCAACTTTCCCTTGTTCAATGGAGGATCCATCAGGCAGGGTCACCTTCTCAGCAATCAGTCGCCAAGAAGGGCCCTGCCAGACAGTACGAGGGTGGTTACCACGCGCCAACAGAGTTTTCTCTGGTTATTTGGACGGTGGAATAAGAATGGTCTGTCCTACGTCAATGCTGGTCGGATCAGCCAGATTATTGTAACTTGCCAGCTCTTCCACGGTAAAGCCATAGGCCAGTCCGATGCGGAACAGGTTCTCTCCAGCGACAACCACGTGTTTGCGTTCCTCTTGGCTTTCAGCAGGGGCGGGAGCGGACGTGTCGACCGTTCCAGGTACTGGAATCGACAACACCTGTCCCACATCCAGACTGTGGATATTGGTGATCCCGTTCGCCGCGGCAAGCTCTTCGATGGTCAAACCGTAACGCTCTGCGATCAGCCCCAAGGTCTCACCAGCCTGAACAGTATGGCTGGTCTCTTTGGCGTCTGACGCTACGGGTGCAGCGGCATCTTCAGCGGCTTCCTCTGGGGGTTCTGCCGCCGGTTCATCAGCCGCCGGCTCCGCAGCTTCAGCTCCGGTATCCACCGCTTCACCGGCCTCGGGCGCCGCTGGCTGATCTGGTTCTGGGACTTCGGTGGGGATAGCGGTAGGGATCACGATCGGCTCATCGGTTGCCTCAACAACATCGGGAACCTCTGGCGAATCACCATCTCTCCGAACAGGGCGTTCACAAGCAGTCAGCGTTAGAAGTACAAATATACCAATGATATACAGATAGGGAGTGAAAGATTTACGTTTCACATGATCCTCCTTTTCGTTTCAGCCTCAATGAACATGACCGAACTGGTGACAAACAAGTATTTCATGCCTAGTCAACATAAAGTAGTCTACCATATGGAAAAATGAGCGTCAAGCAAGCGGATTGGTCCGCGACCTCCTAGAAGCTGGCAAAATTTCGCAGACGATGGCATCGAATGCATCATCACCTCCAATCGATAAACGAATGCTCAACGATATCCCCACAACCGTCGCAAATAGCGCATCGGCTGCTTGGCAACTCCTCATCCGATGTGCTAGAATCCAGATTACTCAGGGGAATTGCTCTCTGGGGCGCCAACGGCTCTTTCCGGCCGTTGTTTTTGTGTGTCCTTGTGCAAAAGCGGATACCGAAGCGTTTAGGAAAAACCAATATGTCAAGAATAAGGGTGAGTGCTTCAAGCCGCGCTTTCCTGAGCTAGCTTTGGAAAGGCGCTTTGACCCCTGAAGGAGATTCGCGAAATGGATGAAGAACGCCCGTCACCGGTGGTTTTTAAGCCAGTAACCCCCTCAGAAGAAGCGCCGACCCTTACGGAGATACAACAAATGGAACAATCAGACGAAAAGTTAACTTCTCGCAAACCTTCGACCTTGATCGTCATCGGGTTTGTCGTCGTCCTTGGCCTGATCCTTACTGGCCTGCTGTTACCCCCCATTTCACTGCTGGAGCGGCTGGGCGGCGGCGATGATACAGTAGATGCCACCGTGCCGGTGGACGATCAGTCGGCACTTCCCTCTGGAATTTCCTTCTCCAGCAATGCTCAAATGAGCAACAGCAAGGTTGAGGCCATCGCCCAGGCGGAATTCATGGCAGACCCCAATTGGGCGGCCGCGGCCGCAGCACTCCCTGGCGGCGCTGCTTTGAAAAGCTCCGTCTACGCCCTTGATTTCGACGGAGGGAGTGCGCCAGCAGGACAGGCGGCATTGGCATTTGCTGCCGATGCCGCACTGATGGAATCCGTCGATCTTTATGGATGGAATGGCACTGAATGGGGATTTATCCCCAGCCAGATCGACTACAGTACCGGTCAGATCGTTTCAATGGAGACTCCTTTGCCCCAGGCACTGGTTCTTCTGCAATTGAGCGCCCCGGAATTGGCCGCGATCGGTGCTGAATTACTGCCTACACAAGCGCTAGCCACTGAAGTTCTGCCTCTTCTTACAGAAGTCTCAGCCGGAACACTGACCCTTTCAGGCAATGGCGAGCTGATGGGCGAAGCCGCGCCTACCGCCATCGGGCCCTACGATCAGCTGCTGCGTGTCACCAACACCGGCGCGATCGTCGACCAGGCTTCAGTTGCCGGTTTACTGGCTGATGTCACCCTACAGAACAACCAGGTCAACCTGCTTCTGGGCCAGTCACTATCGGCAGGTTTCGCAGGCGTAAACCTTGATTATCAGGGGATCGTTGCCGGACAAGAGGAGGCTTTCACCAGCTTCGTCCAGACGCTGGCAGATGCCTTGCACTCTCAAGGGCGCACCCTGGTAGTCACCTTGGCTGCGCCAACCAAAGTCAACAACAGTTGGGATAGCGCCGGTCAAGATTGGGCCAAAGTTGGCCAAATCGCCGATGCTGTCTACCTGCAAATGCCCTTGGACCCAGCCGCATTCAACGACAACGGTGATGCCGAGCAGCTGCTGAAATGGGGCACCCGCCTGATTTCTCGTGACAAGATCAGCCTACTGCTGAGCGCTAACGCCATCGACCGAATCGGCGAATCTTTCATGGAGTTAGCCAATACGCAAGCGTTGGCCAACTTCGGTGAGCTGCAGTTTGTCAAAGGTTCATCTGAAATCGAACCTGGGTCAGCTGTCGAAGTCGCTCTCTCCGGCACAGCATCTCCGCTGGAGTGGGATGGGGCCAGCCTTACTTATAAGTATTCCTACGAGCAATCCGGCCAAACACATCATGTCTGGCTGGGAAGCGAAGCGGTATTGAGCCACCAACTGCGCTTGGCGCAACGGTACAACCTTCGAGGTATTTCGGTGCGCGGTTTGGGACAGGTTTCCGAAGGTGCCGGGTTCGCCGCCTCCTTTGGGGGATACCTGGGAACCGCCGAGCCGCCCCAGCCAGTTGGCGCCGCCATCGTCTGGACGGTTCGGAGCATCGATAACAGTGTCTTGGCCAGCAGCAGCGGCGACAGCATCGCTTTTTCCTGGGAAGGCACCCAAGATCCAGGCGAATACAGCATCAATGCTGAATTCGCATTGGGTAATTCCGTCGCCAACTTAGGTTCGCTGCAAGTCGCCGTTGCCTCTGCTGAGGTGGAAGAAGTCGTTGAAGTAGAACCAACCCCAGAACCGGCAGCAACAGCGACACCAGCTCCTCAGGTTGATGCCAGTTACGGTGATGCCGATGCCGTGGTGAACACCGGCGCCAACGTTCGCGTCGGTCCTGGACTTACCTACGGCACGATTGCCGGCGGCGCCGAAAAGGGTTACAAAGTCTCACTCATTGGGCGGAATTCCGATGCCAGCTGGATCAATATCATCATGCCTGACGGCAGTACTGAAGGCTGGATCTACGTCACCCTGCTGACCATCAACCCTGCGGTTGACGTCAACGCGCTGGCAGTCATTACGGTTGATCCGCCAGTGGTAAGTGACGGCAATGGCGGCACCACCGCACCACCACCAGTTACGGCGCCGCCAGTCACCAACAGCGGTTTCGAGTTGGGCGGGCAGACCCATGGCTTTGCCAACCCGACATTGATGTCCTACGCGGGCATGAACTGGGTCAAATTCCAGCACAAATGGGGTCCTGGCGACAGCCCAGACGCCGTTGCCGGCCGCATCCAGCAGGCCCATGCCAATGGGTTCAAGGTACTTCTCAGTATCCCTGGATCGGATCACAGCAACATCGATTACAACGCGTACGCCAACTTCGTTGGCGGCGTAGCCGCCCTCGGTCCAGATGCTATCGAAATCTGGAACGAGATGAATATCGATCGTGAATGGCCGTCCGGTCAGATCGATCCCGGGGCATACGTCAACAACATGCTGGCCCCAGCCTACAACGCCATTAAGGCCGCGAAACCCAGTGTTATGGTGATCAGCGGCGCCCCAGCCCCGACGGGTTACTTCGGCGGCTGCGGCGGCGGCGGATGTGATGACAACGCATACATGGCCGGGATGGCAGCCGCGGGCGGCGCCAACTACATGGACTGTATCGGCATCCATTATAATGAAGGTATCATCTCGCCAAACGCAACCAGCGGCGATCCCCGGGCCTCCAGCAGCCATTACACCCGTTACTTCTGGGGTATGGTCAACACCTACTGGAACGCCTTCGGCGGTTCTCGGCCCCTCTGTTTCACTGAGCTGGGGTATTTGACCGGTGTCGACTATGGCGGCCTCCCCGGCGGATTCGCCTGGGCGAGCAGCACCACCATCCCGCAGCACGCCCAATGGTTGGCCGAAGCAGCCAGCTTGTCTGCCAGCAGCGGCAAAGTGCGCCTGATGATCGTCTTCAATGTCGACTTCACCCACTACAGCGCTGATCCTCAGGCTGGCTATGCTATGATTCGCAAGGATGGCAGCTGCCCCTCTTGCGAGAGCTTGCGCCAGGTAATGGGGCGCTAACAGCCGCAGAACACACAAGTGAGTCTGCCGCTAGAGCTATCTCAAAACGGCAGGCTCACTTGAAACATCTGATTGGACAACTTACCTATAAGACGGCAACGGATTAGGAATCAGGCACTGAGCAACAGATGCTACTTTCAAAATACGTTGAATGACTCGAGGCGCATTTTGGTTCAATCCAGCCAGAATGCGCCTTGATAGTTAATGCCGGCAGCCGCGAATTGAATAACCCTTTCTGCATTCACTTCTTCTGCCGGCGCCTCCATTTCGATTCGAACGAGGAGATAAAATGAAACAGTTATCGATCCTTGCGGCAGCGGTAGTCCTAATGATGCTTGTCGCTTGTGCTGATGAGGCTGTCGCCCCGGAAAATTCGGACAGTGTCACCCAGGCGCCCCAGGCTGAGGCCACACTGCCGCCAGCCGCGGCGCCGGCAACTTTGCCCCCACCAGTTATCAGCAGTGACCAGCCGGCGGTCGGTGATGATGTGCAGGCGCCTCCAGCGATGGATGAACCGATTACGCCCTGGCCTGCGTCTGATTTTGGTTACGGTGTTCAGATACATGGCAATGCCACCGTGGGCGATCCTTCCTTCACTGCTGACGTGGTCAAGAACCAGCTGGGGCTTGACTGGATAAAGGTACAGGTGCAGTGGTGGTTGGTTCATCCCGAGCCTGGCGTCGCCCAATGGTTCTTCTATGATAGCGTGGTGGAGCAGGCCAAAGCGTTTGATTTAAAGCTGATGGTCAGCATAGTCGGCGCGCCGGCGTGGACCCGTGCCGACGGCACCGAAAACGGACCCCCCGATGACTATAACCTTTACGCCGACTTCCTGCGGGAGCTGCTCAACCGGTATCCCGGGCAGATCAACGCCGTTGAAGTGTGGAATGAGCAGAACCTGGATCGGGAATGGACGACCACCAACGGCATATCACCTGAAGATTATGTCAACTTCCTGAGCATCGCGCATCAAGCGATTAAGTCCTATGATCCCAATATCATCGTGATCAGCGGGGCGCTTTCGCCGACTGCGTTGGGAAACTGGGTCAATTTCGCGGATGACTTCGAATATCTGGACAGAGCCTTGGCTGCCGGCATGCTCTCTTACGCCGACTGCGTTGGTGCCCATCACAATGGGTACAACATCGGCCCTGATGTCGCCGCAGAAGACGCCCCCAACACCGCTAAAGCAGCCACCGCCCTATTCCGGGGACCCTTTGATGATCCCCGCCATCTGTGGAGCTTCAAAACCACAATTGATACCTACGCCGCTAAAGTCAAAGCTGTCGATCCAGCGATGAAGCTGTGTGTCACAGAGTTTGGCTGGGCCAGTACCGAAGGATACAGCGAACATCCAGAAGGGTTTGGTTTTGCCCTGGACAACACGCTGCAGGAACAGGCAGATTACATCGTGGCAGCCTACCAGCAGATGCATGACTCTGGCAATGTCTGGCTGGCATTCCTGTTCAACTTCGATTTCGGAAACAAAGGGCGGGGGCCAACCGACGATCCGGTGCCCTACAGCATCGTAGACACCCAGGGGATCCCCCGACCCGCCTTTGGCGCGATCGCCGCGATGGAGAAAGTACGCTGAGAGTTCGATTGATTTGCTGGGCAACCGTGGCGATGGGCGTGCTGCTGTTAGGCTGTACCCCTTCGCCACAAGAGCCCACCCCAGAACCGACGCCCACACTGCCCACAGCTGTAATGAGCGATGTGACTGTGGTGCCTCGATTCTCATCTCCAGCCTATGGCATTCAAGCATTCCTATGGTGGAAACCCCACATGGAGCAATGGAGCGCCGGTGTAGTTCCGCGGGAACTGGAGCAAATCAATGAGATGGGATTCGGCTGGATCAAGCAGCAGTTCGCCTGGAGAGATATCGAAGGGATCGAGAAAGGGAAGTACGACTGGTGGCGAACGGACCAGATTGTCTCCGCAGTCGAGGCCGCCAACTTAAAACTGCTGGTCCGAATCGACCGGCAGCCATTCTGGTCCCAAGAACCGGACTCCTCGCTCAAAGAGAACCGGCCCCCCGCTGACCTTAACGATTTCCGCGACTTCTGCCAGGCGATGGCATCCAGGTATCGGGGACGTATCGCCGCCTATCAGATTTGGAACGAACCGAATCTTAGCCGCGAATGGGGCGAAAAGCCGCCCAGCGCAATCGAGTACACCGCCCTATTGGCGGCATGTTCACAGGGAATCAGAGAGGCTGATCCGGCGGCTATCGTCATCTCTGCGGGATTGTCACCGACCGGCACGGACACGGCAGAAGCGATGCCAGATGCCAAGTTTCTGCAGCAGATGTACGATGCCGGAGCCTCAGCGTACTTCGATGTCCTCGGTGTCCATGGGCCTGGCTACAAAGCACCCCCTGAAGTCTCACCGGACGAAGCTGAGATCACCCCCGAGTATGGAAATGGACGCTGGTTTGCATTCCGACATGTAGAAGATATGCGGGCCATTATGGTCGCCAACGGCGATGCACAAAAACAAGTGGCCATCCTGGAAATGGGCTGGACCCTGGATCAGGTGAATCCCGAGTACGCCTGGTTTGCGGTTGACGAACAGACCCAGGCCGACTACCTGGTCCGGGCATACCAGTACGCAGCCGATCATTGGCAGCCGTGGATCGGGCTGATGACCACTGTTTATCTGGCGGACTCAGCCTGGACGGCTGAGGGTTATGAGCAGTGGTGGTGGTCTATCGTATTGCCTGACGGCACGCCTCGTCAGGCGTTTTATGCCCTTAGAGATATGGCGAAGATCGAGTAGCGCAGACGCAACAACCCCTCAGATTTACTACGACAGGTAAGTACGATGACCACAAATGTATTTTGGCTCTTGGTGATCTCATATTGGCTCCACTTACTGGCCACCGTCGTCTGGCTGGGCGGATTAGCGATGATGCAGCTGGTCGCTTGGCCGGCTCTGCGACGTGGAACGCTGACGTCAAACCACTGGCTGGCGCTCCAGCGCCGATTCATGCCCTGGGCCAACGGCAGCCTGCTGGTGCTGCTCATCACCGGCTTTGTCCAGATGACCAATGATCCAAACTACAACGGCTTTATGGTCCTGGACTCCCTTTGGGCAGGGGCAATATTGGTAAAACATCTGGCCTTCGTGGGAATGGTAATCATTGGCGGCTATGTTCAATGGTCACTCTACCCGGCGATTTCCCGTGTGGAGCTTCTGGTTAAGAACCGTCCCGCTTTGGCCGCCGCCGAAGAGGCCAAGCTCAACAAGAAAGAGCTGCGCCTTCTGAAATTGAATCTACTCTGCGCCGTCCTGATCCTTTTCTTCACCGCGGTGGCAACAGCCACCTAACCGCCTTCCCCAGATCACTGCTCAGATTGATTGTGTGAGTCGGTTGGCGAGCCGCATTGGTGGCATGCTGTCGCAGCCGCCCTCCGGTTCAATTCTACCAGCCTGCCCCTGATCCCCAATCCCGTATGTTCAGCGATGTACAATTCAATACTCCGCAGAATTGTCTGTCGTGGGGCGTTCTACAAATCCACCCAAGGAATTCCCTTTTCATATGACCTGCGTCAGCCAGGTGTATGGCTGCCTTCCTAGACATTGCATCAGGAATACTGTTGGCACACTCTTCCCTTTTCCACCCTGAAAATGAGAGGTTTCTCATCTTTGACCGCGGGAAATGACCGTAAGGATTCCTGTAAGTTTGCGGTAATAAACTCTAAGTAATCAAGTAAAAGTAAATTGAGACAATTTCTATTTCAGATGAACTAATCATCATTTTGGAGCGAACGTCAATGGTACAGGCACCTTTCGCAGTCAAAACTCTCCTAGACAGCTCTATCCGACTAGAGATTGGGACGGCCCAAACAGTCCCCTCCAGCCGGAACCAGTCAATGCGCCTCAACCGCATATTGAAGTCTGTCTTGGACTACTGCTTGATTATTCCCAGCCTTCTTCTGATTTCCCCACTACTGATCACCATCGCTGTCTTGATCAAGCTAGACTCACCTGGCCCAGTTATTTTCCGGCGACGCGTACTTGGGCTTGATGGACGTCAATTTGACGCCTTCAAATTCCGCACTATGTTCGTCAATGGAGATGAGATCCTGGAGCAGTACCCCAGGCTGAAGAGTGAGCTGGAAAGAAATTACAAGTTGAAGTTTGATCCGCGGGTGACACGAATTGGACATTTCCTGCGTAAGTACAGCCTCGACGAACTGCCGCAACTGCTAAACGTAGCCAGGCAAGATATGTCCCTGATCGGACCGCGAATAATCACCCCAAACGAACTGAAAAAATATGGCCAGTGGGGCGACACATTGTTGACTGTGATGCCTGGTCTCAGCGGACTGTGGCAGGTAAGCGGTCGCTCCAACACCAGCTACGACAGACGGATCAGCTACGACATGGCCTACATCCACAACTGGTCGCTCTGGCTAGATGTGAAAATCATCTTCATGACATTTCCTGCGGTAATGAAAGGGGATGGCGCCTACTAGAGCCGTCAACCCGAACAGCCAGCTAACCGAGGCCTCCCATTGCAATGCGAATGGGAGGCCTTTTTTGTTGGAGAGGTGCAATCTATGCTAAACTGCCTGCACGGTATGAATCTAGGAGAGTTGAACGGATGAGTGAAACACAGAGACAAATCCTGCAGATGGTTGAGGATGGCAAGCTGACAGCAGAGCAGGCTGTAGAGCTGATGCAGGCAGTTGCTTCTTCCGATGAGCCGACTGCTTCAGAGACAGAAGACGGCGCAGCTATTTCGGGAGAGATAATTACGCCAACGAAGGCGCCCGATATGGAACGCTTCCGTCGTTTTTGGCAGATACCCTTCTTCATATCTTTGGCGCTGCTGCTGGGCAGCGGGCTTTGGCTGCGGGCGCTTTACCGCTCTTCCGAGGGCAGCATTACCTTTTGGTTTGTCTGCATTTGGAGCGTCTTCGTATTTGCCTTCATCTTGACCTCCCTGGCTTTCTTGAGCCGGCAGTCGGCCTGGATGCATGTGCGCGTGAAAGAGAAACATGGCCGCCGAATCGCTATCAGCCTACCGATACCGCTGAAGATCGCCAACTGGAGTATCGGATTCGCGAGAGGCTTCGTCAAGGAAGAAGGCAAGCTGGACATGGCAGCTGGTTTTCTGGCCGCGGCGGAGGACAATTTCAGAACCGCAAACGCAGATCCGCTCATGATCAACGTCGATGATGATGACGGCGACCAGGTCCAGATTTACATCGGCTGATCCACCGCGGCTGTGGTTATGCTTAATCCAGAGGATCGTTAGCAATGCTGCTGATCGACGGGGCATCAGGAGAAGGCGGCGGCCAACATCTGCGTACCTGCTTGAGTTTGTCCGCCATTTCGGGTCGCCCATTCCGCCTGATCAACATCCGAGCCAATCGGTCAAGACCCGGGCTTCGCCCACAGCACTTAACCGCCGTCCTAGCCACAGCGGCAATTTGCGCCGCTGACGTGACCGGCGCGGCACTCAATTCCTCCACCCTCGAATTCAAGCCACAAACCCCTCCGAAGAGCGGCAGCTACCGTTTTGATGTAGCCGACGCCTCTGCCGGGGGATCCGCGGGATCCGTCACATTGGTACTGCAGGCATTGATATGGCCCTTGATGTTTGCCGCCGCTGGCTCTCAATTGACCTTGATAGGCGGCACCCATGTACCTTTCAGCCCCCCCTATCATTACTTGGCCGAAGTCGCTCTGCCCGCCTTTAGACGCCTGGGCGCGGATGTTCGGACCAGATTGAACAATTGGGGATGGTACCCTCGAGGAGGTGGCTCAATCTCCGTGGATATTGAGCCAGTCAGCCACTTGCATGGAACCAGCTTCACTCATGAACCAACTGACAAGGTTCGCGGACTTGCCGCGGTGACCAATCTACCGGCCCACATTCCCCAGCGAATGAGCAGAAGGGCAGTCAACCTGTTAGCCGATCACAAGCTCAAGGCTGAGATTCAACCCGTACGTGACCGCGGCATAGGACCTGGCGCTGGAATCATGCTGTGGATTCCCAACGGTGGGTTCAGTTCATTAGGGCGAAAAGGTGTCCCGGCTGATGAAGTCGCCCAGGCAGCAGTTGATGAGCTGCTGTCATTTGTCCAAAGCAACTCTGCCGTTGACGCACATCTCGCCGATCAATTGCTGCTTCCCATGGCTCTGGCCCACGGCTGCTCCACCATGAGTACACCGGTCTTGACCGCGCACACCATGACGAATATCGAGCTGCTGCGCCAATGGTTGGATGTGACAATTGTGGTAGAAGGTCAAATGGGTCAACCGGGGCATATCACCATTGACGGCAGCGGTTTTCGGTCACACCCGAATATCTAGGATTCCATTCCCCAAATCTGCAATTCCCAGCTACAATTCCCCTATGTTTGAACTGATATTTCTAGGCACGTCATCGTCAGCCCCATCGGTACATCGTGGGCTGTCTTCACATATTATTCTTCATCGCCAGCACCGTTTCCTGCTAGATTGCGGTGAGGGCACCCAGCGCCAGATACTGAAAAGCGGTTTAGGCTTCAAACGGCTGAATAAGGTGCTGTTGACCCACGGGCATTTGGATCACATCTTGGGTTTGGGCGGGTTGGTTTCGACGCTAACCCGCTGGGAGAACCTGGACCAGATCGATATTTACGGCGGACGGTCTACCCTTAACCGCGTCGGCAACCTCCTCCATAAAGTAGTTTTTCCTGGGATCAAGCCGCCCATAGACATCAACATGAATGTCCTAAAACCCGGGATTATCATGGAAGATGCCAAGTTCTCGCTGTCCGCCTTCCCGGTGAACCATCGAGGCACAGGCTGCTTTGGGTATATGTTTCTCGAGAAAGCCCGCCGCCCCTTTCTGGCGGAGAAAGCTGACGAACTAGGGGTCCCCTTTGGGCCTGAAAGAGCGCAGCTGGTCCAAGGAAAGCCGGTCACATTAGCCGACGGACGAATCATTCAGCCAGACGAGGTGCTGGGAGAGTTGATTCCAGGCACCAAGTACGTTCATATCGGAGATATCGGAAGCATCGATGATTCGATCGTCGAGGTGTGTAAGAACGCCAACGCGCTGGTGATTGAGTCGACCTACGTGGATGAAGAAGCGGAAATGGCCCAGCAGTTCGGGCATATGACCGCCGCCGCCGCCGCCAGATTGGCCAAAGAGGCCAATGTCAAAACCCTTATTTTGACTCACTTATCGCGCCGGTACTTTGAGCGGGCAGTTCGCCAGGAAGCCCGGTCAATCTTTCCTGACACATTTGTGGCCCGGGATTTCGATCATTTTCAGATTACCAAAGACAACACCATTCGGGTGGAAAACCCTGGGCAATTTGAGGAGTAGCTGACCGCTGGCGCCAGTCGCAGCTTTCGAGAGGTTGTTATGGTTCATCAACATGCCGAAGTGGTCATCTGCGGCGCTGGCATCGCAGGGGTTGCCGCAGCCTATCACCTAACGGTGAAGCAGGGCATCAAAAACGTGGTCATTGTCGATGAGCGCCCTCCGCTGACATTGACCAGCGACAAATCGACTGAATGCTACCGGAATTGGTGGCCCGGGCCCGGCGACACCATGGTCCGGTTCATGAACAGGAGTATCGACCTGCTGGAGCAGCTGGCGGTGGAAAGCGACAACTACTTCCATCTCAACCGGCGCGGCTACGTCTTCCTCACCGCTGATGAGGAACGCGCCGAACAGTTCCGGCAGACGGCGTCGACGATCACGGAATTAGGCGCCGGCGAATTGAGGGTTCATGATGGCCGGGGTGCAGGCGCGTCCTACACACCCACCGCGGCCCACGGCTATAGCCCCGAACTGGACGGCGCAGATCTGCTCCTTGACCCAGCGCTGATTCAAGAGCAGTTCCCCTTTTTGGCGAAGGATACGGCAGTCATGCTTCATGCCCGTCGCTGCGGTTGGCTGTCAGCGCAGCAGTTGG
>JAHEEY010000333.1 GCA_024640485.1 Chloroflexota bacterium
CGGTGCTGAATCCTGAAAACCTGTTGACCGCTTATGGCGGCGGAGAGATGGTTGTTTCCGAATCCCCTGCCAAGTCGAAGAGTGCAGCTGAATAACGTATGATGACATTATTTGACTGGATCATTGAACCACTCCAATACAGTTTCGTGCTCCGAGCGCTGTTGGCCTCGATGATCGTAGGCATGGTCTGCTCTGTCGTCGGCACCTATGTCATTCTGCGGGGCATGGCTTTCTTTGGAGACGCCCTGGCGCACACGATCCTGCCGGGCGTCGTCATTTCGTTTATCTTGGGCTGGCCTTTGGCCGTTGGCGCGCTGATCATGGGAATCCTGACCGCGGTTGGAATAGGCGCGCTCAGCAACCAGGGACTGTTGAAAGAGGACACCGCCATCGGGGTTATTTTTGCTGGCGCGTTTGCCCTTGGCGTAGCGATCTTGTCAGCTACCGGCAACTACACCGCGGATCTGACTCACTTTCTCTTCGGCAATCTGTTGGGCGTGTCGCAGCAGGATCTGATCGTCATCCTGCTGTTGGGCACCATTGTATTGGCGGCCATCGCACTGCTGTATAAGGAGTTCCTGGTTATCTCCTTTGATCCCGTTTTGGCCACCACCCAGCGGCTGCCGGTAACATTTCTCCGATATACGCTGCTGCTGATCATCGCTGTCACAATTGTGGTCTCGCTCCAGGTGGTGGGCATTTCCTTGATGATGGCCATGTTGGTTACGCCTGCGGCCGCGGCATCGCTGCTGACCAAGAGGCTGCTTCCCATGATGGTTGTCTCCGCGGTCATCGGCACCATCTCCAGCGTGCTTGGCCTCTATATCTCATTCTATCTGGATATCACCTCAGGCCCGGCAATCGTGCTCCTGGCTACCGCGATATTTGTAATGGCCTTTCTGTTTGCTCCGGAGCGTGGTGTTGCCTGGAGACGCAGATCGTGAGGGTGGCCAAGTGAAAACAAACACGACTGGAAAACTGAACGGCATCCACAGAATCCTGCAGGACAATGGATACCGGCTGACGGCCGCCCGCCAGGTGATCCTTGGGGTACTGGTCAGGAACGGCGGGCACCTGACGGCAGACGGCCTCGCCGATTTGGTGCGAGAGGAATCTCCCCGAGTAGGGAGGATGACCGTGTACCGGACTCTGGATCTATTATGCCAGCTTTCCGTCCTCCGGCCGGTCTATCAGGGTTCCGCGGCAGCCCATTACGTCCTGCTGCACGACGGGCATCATCATCATCTGGTCTGTTCCAACTGCGGCATTGTCATTGAGTTGGAGGAATGTGTCTTGGATGATGTGGGTGGTGTTGTCAACGAACGATATCAGTTCCAGGTAATGGGTCATTTGCTGGAGTTCTATGGTTTCTGCGTCAGCTGCCAGGCTGCCGATTCATAGAGCCCGGCATCAGGTTCAGCGAATAGCATGTCGTTTACGCGTCAAGTCTTGGCGCCGGCTCAATCAGCCGCGGCCTGCGATCGAAGCCGCCTGGCACTTCCTGTCGTGCCTCGTTCACCACAAGACAGCCCACGGAGCCTGATTCTGACGACCTCTCGGCAGCCAAGTGTGGGGCCCTCGATTTATCAACCCGAGAGAGCCGGCGAGTTGATCGCAGTCAGCCCATACCATCTGTGTTGTGCCTTGCTTCCTGCTCAGCCGGTGGTGAATATCACGGTTCGTAAAACCGAGGGACAATCGGTATAATCGCTAAAGAAATTGCTGTTGCTGAAAATGCCGCATGCTGCGCTTTTTAGGAGAGATTGAACGCATATGGACCAAGCTTATAAGCCCCGGATCCTAGTTGGAAAGCCAGGCCTTGATGGACATGACCGTGGGGTCAAGGTTGTTGCTCGCGCTCTGAGAGACGCGGGTATGGAGGTCATCTACACCGGGCTGCGGCAGACTCCGGAAATGATTGTTGAGGCCGCCCTTCAGGAGGACGTTGATGCCATTGGCTTGAGCATTTTGTCTGGTGCCCACATGGCCCTGATGACCCGCATCATGGAGTTGATTAAAGAAAATGAGATGACCGATATTCCCGTGTTTCTGGGAGGTATTGTTCCCAATGAGGACGTTCTGGAACTGCAGGCAATTGGCGTAAAAGGTGTCTTTGGGCCCGGCGCCGGCCTGGAACAGATCACCTCGTTCGTGTGGGACGAGGTCAAAGAGAAGCTGGCACGGGATAACGCGTAGTGGATGCTCTGATCAGCCAAGTTCGTCAAGGCCAACATCGCGCCATTGCCCGGCTGATAACCCGGATCGAAAACAGTGCCACTGCCGCCGAGCAGGCCGTGATTGCCCTTTACGCCGACACTGGCAAAGCCCATGTCGTTGGCATTACCGGTTCACCAGGCTCCGGCAAGAGTACCCTGGTTAATGCCTTGGCAAAAGCGTTTCGCCGCCTGGGCCGCACCGTTTCCATCATCGCCGTTGATCCCAGCAGCCCCTTCACCGGAGGCGCGGTGCTCGGCGATCGAGTGCGTATGCGAGACTTGTCCGGTGACAAAGGTATTTTCATTCGCAGCATGGCTTCTCGAGGAAAGCTTGGCGGCCTATCTCAAGCGACGTCGGCTGCCGCCAAGGTAATGGATGCCGCTGGTTTTGACGTCATCCTGATTGAGACCGTGGGTGCGGGTCAGGCCGAGGTAGATATTGCCAGCACGGCCCATACCACCCTGGTCATTGAAGCGCCCGGTATGGGCGACGATATTCAGTCTATCAAAGCCGGCATTTTAGAGATCGCCGACATTTTGGTGGTCAATAAAGCGGATAGGCCAGGTGCTTCCCGGGCCAAACGTGCCCTTGAGGCAATGCTGCAGCTGGGACATGCGACCCGGGTTCGGCATCATGGGGTGATGATGAGCAGTGGTGCCCCAGCCGCAGAGACAGCTGTCAGCGATTGGCAGGTTCCGGTGTTAGAGACAGTGTCCACTGAAGAAGTCGGGATTGAGGAGCTGGCTGCAGCGATCGTCAATCATAGAATCTATCTGAAGGAATCAGGCGATTGGTTTGAGCGAGAGAAGAGCCGCAGCCGGCAAGAGATCGAGCAGCTGCTTCAATTACGCCTCATGGACCGGCTGCGAACCACAGTTCCTGAAAATAACCATGACAGATTAGTGGCAGCTGTTGCCGCTCGTGAAATGGATCCATACACCGCGGCAGCTGAGTTATTTGACCAAATGTCGAGCACTATCAGGGAAAGCGAAATCTAGATTTCGCCTTCCAGTTGGATGAGAATTTATGTTTGCATACGGGGACATTAAACTATTCGCAGGCTCTGGCTGTCCGGAACTGGCACAGCGTATTTCTGAATATGTGGAGATACCGCTCAGTGACTGGGAAATCATCAAGTTTCCCAATGATAATCTTTCGGTTCGGTTGAATGGCAGTGTCCGCGGACAGGACGTGTACATTATTCAGAGTCACGTTCGCCCGGTCCATACCAATATCATGGAAATGTTGATCGCGGTTGATTGTCTGAAGCGGGATTCAGCTGGACGGGTTACCGTGGTTGTACCGTACATGGCCTACGCCCAGAGTGACAAAAAAGATCAACCTCGCGTTCCCATCGTTGCCCGATTGTTGGCAGACATGATCGAAGTGGCAGGCGCGGACCGTTGGGTGACCATTGACCTGCATGCCGGGCAAATCCAGGGTTTCTACAAAATCCCAGGAGATTCGCTGACCGCTTTTCATATTCTGGCTGAGTACTTCCAGTCCAAGAAGCTGGATGCAGTGGTGGTGACACCCGATCTCGGCTTTGCCAAGCGCGGCAGGAACTATGCCGCGGAGCTGGAGCTGCCGCTGGCTTTCGTGGAAAAGCGGCGAGTCGGCAACAGCCTCGGCAGGGAAGCATTGAGCCTGATCGGTGATGTTGCCGGCAAAGATGTCATTATCGTAGATGACCTGGTCGATACAGCCGGTTCGATTCAGCAGGCTGTCAACCTGGTAAAAGAGCGCGGCGCCAAAGATGTTTATGTCAACTTTACGCACGCGGTGCTTTCCGATCCAGCATTGGAGAGGTTAGCTGCTCTGCCGATCAAGGAGATCGTTACGACCGACACGATTCCGATTGCACAAGGAAAGGCGCTGCCGAATATGACAATTCTTTCGGTGGCGGAGCTGCTCGGCGAGGTCATCATGCGCTCGCACGAAGGCCGAAGCGTCGGCGAGCTATTCAATGAATAAGAAGAACTATGTTTAAAACAATTGTTACCAAGATTTTTGGCGATCCCAACAAGAAAATTATCGCGGAACTGCGTCCTCTGGTAGAGTCAAGCGGTGAACTCGAGTCACAGCTCAAGAAGCTGTCTGATGACGCCCTGAAAGAAAAAACCGTGGCCTTGAAGGAACGGTTGGCCGCAGGGGAATCATTAGATGATCTCATGCCGGAAGCATTCGCACTGGTTCGCGAAGCATCGGACCGTTCCATTGGACTGCGTCATTACGACGTGCAGCTAATGGGCGGCCTGCTGCTGCATCGTGGAGACGTGGTCGAGATGCGCACCGGAGAAGGGAAGACACTGGTTGCCACCTTGCCTTTGTTCCTCAACGCCCTGAAAGGGGAAGGGGTTCATCTGGTCACGGTCAATGAGTATCTGGCTCGTCGCGACGGCGGCTGGATGGGCAATATCTTCCATCTGCTGGGTCTGACGGTAGGCTGCATTGGGCCACAGCAGTTCTCCGCGCTGTTCGATCCTGACTACGTAAACCCTGGGGCGGAATTGGAGGATGAGCGCCTGGTTCATTGGCGCCCATGTACCAGACAGCAAGCATATAAGGCGGATGTTACCTACGGTATCAGCAGCGAGTTTGGTTTTGACTACCTTCGCGACAACATGGCCACCAGCAAAGATAGGCTGGTCCAGCAGCAGCTGGCATACGCGATTATCGATGAGGTTGACAATGTCCTGATCGACGAGGCCAGAACGCCGTTGATTATCTCTGGCCCAGCCCCCCGATCTGGTAAGGAATATGCCAGATTCGCCGATTACGTCAGGCGCCTGCGTAAAAACACCGCCGCGGAAGACGAGGAACCAGACGGCCATTACGACATTGATGAGAAAAGCCGCAGCATCAGCCTGACCGATGACGGCATCGCCGAAATTGAGAACCGGATACCGGAAATCGACGTCAGTGCTGGAGACAGCTTGTACGACCCCCGTTTCTACACCTTGACCTATTACCTGGACAACGCCCTGAAGGCCCAGTACATGTTCAAGCGGGATGTTCAGTACGTGGTTGACAACGAAGAGGTGGTCATCGTCGACGACTTCACCGGTCGCCTGATGCCCGGCAGGCGCTACTCCGATGGCCTGCACGAAGCGATCGAGGCCAAGGAAGGCGTTACCATCAAGCGTGAAACCATCACCGTGGCCACCATAACCCTGCAGAATTACTTCCGCCTGTACGAAAAACTGGCCGGTATGACCGGTACGGCGCTGACCGATGCCGAAGAGTTCGACAAGATCTACGGCCTAGGCGTGACGCCGCTGCCCACAAATGTGCAGTATATGGTCGACAGCGGCGACATGGGGC